>JAEZQV010000218.1 GCA_023441125.1 Bacillota bacterium | reverse complement strand
TAACAAGTTCTCCCGTCTTATACAAATCGGCTTCTTTAATAAATTCGTCGGTTGTGTGAACTTTGTTCATGCCCACTCCCAATACTACCGATGGAATGCCATAAACATTAAAGAAATTAGCATCACTGCCGCCGCCGGTGCCTTTCAGTACCGGCTCCAGGCCAATTGCCTGGATGGCCTGTTTACTGAGCTTCACTACCGGCATTTGTTCAGTCAGCACAAACGGATCATATGCTTTGGTTACAGTGATCTCAGCCTTAGCTCCATTAGCAGCAGCAACACGTTCAAACGTTTCCACCATGTGCTGCGTCTGTGCCGCCAGCTTTTCCATATTGCGGCTGCGGGCTTCTGCCACAATCGCTACTTTCTCCGGTACAATATTGGTTGCACCGCCACCTTTGATATTCCCCACGTTGGCAGTTGTTTCAAAATCAATCCGGCCATCTTTTAGCTCGGCCATTGCCTTAGCAGCAACGATAATGGCATTTACACCATCTTCTGGAGCAACACCGGCATGAGCAGTTTTACCCTGCACAAGAATCTCCAGTTTATTTTGGCCAGGAGCCATCATAATAATTTCACCCGGTGCTCCGCTCGAGTCAAGCACAAAACCGATGCTGGATTTTAGCAGTGATTTGTCGATATTTTTTGAGCCATTTAAGCCACCCTCTTCAGCGATGGTAAAAACGACCTGAATATCGCCATGAGGAATATTTTGCTCTTTCATTACCCGCATTGCTTCCAGTATTGCCACTACACCGGCCTTATCATCAGCGCCCAGGATGGTATTGCCTGCCGAAGTAATAATTCCGTTCTCCAGCTTGGGCTCTACCCCTGCGCAAGGCTCGACACAATCCATGTGGGCACTGAACATGATAGCAGGCACACCACTGACAGTCCCTTGCCAATTGGCAATTACGTTGCCACAGTTACCGCCGATTTTCTCACCGGCATTGTCTTCACTCACTGCCGCTCCCAGCTCAGTAAGCCGGGCCTTGAGTACATCGGCTACTTGCCGCTCGTCCTTTGTTGAACACTTAATCCGCACCAGTTCAAAAAATTCTTGCAGCATTCTTTCCCTGTTAATCATAAAAAATCCCCCTCCGTTCCCGATTAGCAACTTATTCGGGTTTCTACCGTCATTGTCCTTCCTGCATGGACGAAGAAAAACATTTGTGATTGATCCTTTTCGTAATATGTTAGCTGCCATTCTAGATTATTCCTGCAGTGACCGGTATATACTAACCTCAAAAATAAGAGAAGGTGTGTACAATAACTAAAATAATTGCCCTTCAGTCTCATACTGGTGCTGTTGCCCGGCATTTGCAGCAGCACGGCTATCAAATCATTTCTCTTCAGCAGGCTGCCAGTCCAGGCCAGCGTGTTGATGCCCTGCTGGTATCCGGCTACCGGCCGGATATAGACGATCTAAGCGGTTGTACGTATGCCGATATCACCGTTGGGGCTGGCTGCAGCGTACTGAATGAACGGCAGGCGCTGACACTCAACATTACCGGCCAGCGGCCGGAGCAGGTACAGGCCGCACTGGAGGGTTACCTCCAGCGGCGGGAAATGTAAGACAGGATGATTCTCCTAGCGGGAATCATCCTGTCTTACATTTCATCCAGTGGCAACTTTACCCCTCTATGACAAATGCATGTTTCTCTCTAAAAAAATAGCCAATACCCGCAGTAACAATGATTCCGGCCACTACGGCGATCTGTCCGTTCACATCAACCCCTGCCGCACTACCGGCAATGTTGAGGCTGTGGGCAATCCCCGCCCCGGCTAGCATGCCCAGCAGGCAGAACATGGCGTCCGTATTGCCTTCCCCGGACATGATAAGCTGCCTGAGGGGGCAGCCGCCAGCCAGAGTTGCCGCAAGGCCGGTGAGGAAGAGACCTAAAAAGTTCCATAGATGCCCGGTGTGAGCTAAAGGCTGTCCTTCATAGCCTAGCTTGAAAAAACCAAAATAGTAATTGCCAATCAAGGCTGTCAGAAATATAATGCCATATATTTTGAGCAGAAAGGTATCTTTCACTAGGATAAAATCCCGGAACCCGCCACTCAAACACATCCGGGTGCGCCAGGCCAAACCTCCGGCCAGCAGACCTGCAAGCAAGCTAACGATAACCGGTGCGTGAAATGATCCAGGCCCCTTAGCGCTGAAATTCAAGAAAGCTGCATGTGTGCCAACTCCTATCAGCAAAATGGCGGCAGCGGCGGCTGCCAGGTAACCTGCTGCATTTTTACCTCCACGGTGCTCTTGAGCGGGCCCCAGATTATAACCGCGTTTCAGAAAAACAATTCCTGCCATGATACCGCCTGCAAACCCTGCCAGTCCTGTCAGGCCATTCAAATCTCCCCCCGCAAGCCGCAATATCCCGCGCAGCGGACACCCCAGAAATACCAAAGCTCCAATCATCATCAACGCGCCAAGCACAAACCGGATCAGCGGCTTAGATCCGCCTCTGGTGCGAAATTCACCGCTGCTTTTTGCCAAACTGAAAGAGCCAAGGATAAAGCCGAGAATTTCCGGACGAGCATACTGAAGTGTTGCCACTTGATGAATTCCCAGCGCCCCCGCGATATCCCTTACGTGGCAGGCGGCGCAAAAACCGTAGTTGCCCGGATTGCCGGCTTTAACCAGAAGAACGGCTCCCAGCCCAAAAACAATTCCGGTTACAATAATAAGTCCGTACATCAAATCCCTCCCTAAAGAAATACACCCTTAGCCTCCAATGCGCGACATGCCCCGGTCACCTTTTTGCCCTTTTGAAAAATACTGCTGCTGTGGCTTATTCCATATGACCTGCTGTATTTGCGCTAGCAGCTGCTGATCGGAAACGCCTGCGCGCAATTGCTCGCGCAGGGAATATTCTTCATTGGACAGCAGGCATGGTTTCAGATAGCCGTCAGGGGTGAGGCGGATGCGGTTGCAGGAGCTGCAGAAGTGCTGTGATACGGGTGTAATAAACCCTATAGAGCCCTGCGATTCAGGTACATGATAAATCTTCGCCGGACAACTGCCGCCTAGCTGGGGAACCAGCCTGTTGAAGCCCGCAGCAACCAGCTGCTGTTTCATTTCTGCGGCAGTAAATAAATAATCCTGGCCCGTGCTAAAAGGCATATATTCGATAAATCGCACCTGGTAATCATTTTGAATAGCAAAAGCGGCCATGTCGGCAATTTCATCAGAGTTAACGCCTTTCATAACCACCATATTGATTTTAACCGGAGTCAGCGCTGCCTGCTGCGCTTTTTTGATGCCAGCCAGCACCCGGTCCAGCCTGTCCTGGCCGGTGAGCCGGATAAACCGTTCCCGCTGCAGGGTGTCCAGACTGACATTGATGCGCCCGACTCCTGCTTGCTTTAAAGAGAAGGCGTATTCTTCCAAGAGACTGCCATTAGTGGTCAGCCCTACTTCTCTAATCCCGGGTATCCGGGCAACTTGCCGCAAAAATGACAGCAAGCCCTTGCGCACTAAAGGCTCACCACCGGTTATGCGCACTTTGTCTACTCCCAGCCCGGCAAAGGCCCTAATCAGGCGCACTAATTCCTCATAGCGCAAAATATCATTATGCTCCAGCCATTCTACGCCATCAGACGGCATACAGTATTGACAACGAAAATTACACCGGTCGGTTACGGCTACCCGCAAATAATGAATATGACGGCCTAGGCGGTCGTACAATCCAGTCATTTTTTTCACCTCTCCCGGATTGTTCCTCCATTTTTTCTTGAATCAGGCAATCGGACTGCCTAATCCAACAGAAATTTTGTGTCACTGGAACCGTCCCCCTGCCACAAAGGAACGAATAGCATATATAAAAGCCTAAGATGAAAAAAGGAGACCTATCTATCCCGAGAAATAAATAGGTCCCGCGACCAATTTTCCGGGCTTACCTGCTATGAAGTTAAGCAGCCCATCTGTTTTTTTAGCTTAGCGTATTCATCAACAACATACTGTTCTGCCCAGCGTTGATCGTCAATTCTTTCAATGTTTACCGCACAATGCTTATATTCAGGTGTTTTGGAAACCGGGTCCAGATGATTGATCGTCAGTTCGTTGCAGGCACCGATCCACCAGTGATATGTCATATATACGGCACCCTTGCTCACCCGTTCCGTTTCCATAACCCGCGATATGACACGGCCGCGGCGGGAAACTACCCAAACAAGCTCCTGATCCTCCACGCCCAGTGCTTTTGCATCTTCTATGCTCATTTGCACATATCCTGGCTCATCAGCCAGCTGCTGGAGAGCTACACAATTGCCTGTCATCGTCCGTACCGAATAATGACCAATTTCCCGTACCGTGCATAAAACAAGGGGATATTCCTTATCAGGTATTTCCAGTGGTGACCGCCATTCGACGGCAAACAATTTGCCTTTGCCACTCGGTGTATCAAAGCGGTTTCCGGTATAGAGATAGGGTGTTCCGGGATGCTGTTCATTCGGGCAGGGCCATTGTATGCCGCCGAGCTCCTCCAGACGCGGATAGGTAGCACCGGTATACAGCGGACACAGGCCAATCAATTCGGTCCAGATCTCTTGCGTGTCTTTATATTGCATTGGGTAACCCATTTCGGTAGCAATTAAGGAAATAATCTCCCAGTCCGGTTTCACATCGCCTTTGGGCTCTACAGCCTTGCGGATACGCTGAAAGCCGCGGTCAGCGGAAGAATATACGCCGTCGTGCTCGCCCCAGGACGTAGCAGGCAGTATTACATCCGCATGAAGCGCCGTCTTATTCATAAAGATATCCTGCACAATGACAAGCTCCAGATTATCCAGGGCATGACGCATATGGGCAGCATCAGGATCACTTTGTACCGGATCCTCTCCCATGATGTAATAGGCCTTAATTTTTCCGGCATCCACCAGTTCAGGCACTTGGGTAATATGATGTCCGACCGTACCGGGCAGCTCTTCAACTCCCCAGGCCTGTTGAAATTTTTCTCTGGCTTTTGCATCCGTCACCGGCTGGTAACCTGGCAATACATTGGGCAGCACGCCCATATCGCAGGTTCCCTGGACATTATTCTGTCCCCGCACCGGACCGACTCCTACATTTGGCCTGCCATAGTTACCGGTCAGCAGCGCCAATCCGGACAGTCCTTTGACCACATCCACCGCCTGGCCGAACTGAGTTACTCCCATCCCCCAGAGAATGAATGCACTGGGAGCGGCAGCGTAGATGCGCATCGCCTCCCGTACCTTAGCTGCAGGCACTCCGGTAATCTTCTCGGCATATTCAGGTGTATACTTTGTTATCATCGCCTTATATTCTTCAAAGCCCTCGGTGTAATTAGCCACATACTGCTTATTGTACAACCCTTCGGTAATCAGCACATTGGCGCAGGCGTTTACCATGGCCATATTGGCGCCATTATTGATGGGAAGCCACAGGTCAGCGATTCGTGCTGCTTCGGTAAACCGGGGATCGGTAACAATGATTTTCGCACCCTTTT
>JAEZQV010000183.1 GCA_023441125.1 Bacillota bacterium | reverse complement strand
TGCATATCTGGGATGAACCGCTTAATTTTATTGATGTTATCTCCCGCATGCAGATCGAGGAGTTGCTGCTCGCTTACGCACCCACGATTTTGTTTGTGGAGCATGACCGTGCCTTTTGCAGCAATGTTGCCACAAAGCTTGTTGAACTCTAAATTAAGCCGCATTAAAAATAGCAAACGGCAGACTGGGGGAAGCAGTTCTTCCCCCAGCCTGCCGTTTTGTTACTCAGCCAATACCGGTTTGCTGGTACCAGACCCCTTTGCCGCGCAGTATGTCGCCGCCCGTTCCCGGTGTATCGCCTTGTTTGATCACCCAGAGGTCCCAGCGTTCTACGCTATTCTGCGGTCCATATTTTCCCTGCGGATAGCCGTTGTCCTCATAACCCGGGTCGCAGCCATCCATATTGTCGGCCGCTTCCGCGTGCGTCAGAAAATGCTTGATATCAATGGGGATACTCAGGGCCTTGCTTAAAACAGCGGTAATTTGCGCCATGGCTTCAATCTGCATGGCAGTGGGCGGCTCCGGCCCCAGGTCATTGGCCGATTTGGCGTTGTAGGCGCAGCCGGCCGCGATCGCGATGGCGCCGTTGTTCCGGCAATAGGTATGGCTCTTTTTGGCGCTAAAATCATTCGTGCTGGCAAAGACCGAGCCGTCTTTACCGATATTTAGGTGGTAATCGCTGAAGAATTGGTCATAGTGCCCGGCAGACCAATGATAATAAACCTTAATCGGCCAGTTATAACGCTGGGCGGCTTGCTGCAGGGCCGGTTTGGCCTGGACGGCGAGTTGTTTGATTTCGGCTAAAGTAACCTGCCGCATACTGTCGGCAGCCCGTTCATCCGTTTCCGAATCGTCGTGCAGATTGGGTGTGTGGGTGGCTTTCTGCATCTGACGGATGGCCGCTACCTCGGTATCAATGACCCAGCCGATTACCTCTTTAGGGATCAGTATACCCCGCCAGCCTAAGAGGGTATTGATCTGCTGGATGGCAACCGCTCTTTTTTCCTCATTCTCCAGCTTATCCGCGAGTTCATCAAGCCGGTAGATAATATTGCGGATGATTCCCTGCAATTTACCGTTGGGCAGTTTCGCATAGAGCACAAATAGCGACATGGCGGCAAGATTGGCTGCTATAACCAGTCCAACCAGCCAGATAATAATCTGCATTTCATTGGCAGTTAGCATTGTCGTTCCCTCCCGTCTTTTAGTATTAATATATTTAGCGGCGGGCCTTTTTGTCACAATAAAAGGAAAATGGTTAACCTGTGCGTGACGGGAGAGCGGTTACTTGACACCAAAATATAACAATGTTATATTGGAAATAAGAATATAACATCGTTATAGGAGTGGCGCCGATGAAAATTATAGTCCTCAACGGGAGTCCTAAAGGACTAAGCAGCGTAACCATGCAATATGTCGCTTTTATTCAGAAAAAATATCCGGAGCATGAGTTTGTCATTTTCAATATTGCGCAGCAAATTAAGCATATCGAGAACAACGCCGCCGTTTTTCATAACATTATCGCCGATATTGCCGCGGCTGATGCCGTATTATGGGCTTTTCCGCTGTATGTTTGCCTGGTGCATGGCAATTATAAGCGGTTTATTGAACTGGTGGCGGAGAGAAACGCCGCAGCGGCCTTTGGCGGCAAGCCCACGGCCATATTAACCACTTCCATCCGGTTTTTCGATCACACAGCACATAACTATGTCCAGGGGATTTGTGACGATTGGGCCATGAATTTTTACGCCGCCTATTCAGCGGATATGGGTGACCTGTTTCAAGCTGCCGAACGGGAACGGCTGCTGCAGTTTACCCGGGATTTCCTGCAGGCCGTGCAGCAGGCTGCGGCTGCCACCAAGGCATACCTGCCGCTGCTTCATGATGTTGAATATCTGCCTGCCGCTGAACCGGCCCCAGTGGACACAATGGGCCGCAAGGTAGTCATACTGACGGATGCCGACGGGGCAGCAGCGATCAGCCTCAACCGCATGCTGGCCTATCTGACGGCTGTTTTTAACGGCCGGGCCCAGGTTGTTAATTTACGCGCCCTGACTATGGCGGGCGGCTGCCTTGGCTGTCTCCGCTGCGGCTATGACAATACCTGCCGGTATGACGGCAAAGACGATTTCACGGCAGTTTATAACAGCACGCTAAAAACGGCCGATGTTCTGATTTTTGCCGGGACAATCCGTGACAGGTACCTGTCGTCAGCCTGGAAAACCTTTTTTGACCGCGCTTTCTTCAATACCCATATCCCTTCTTTCGCCGGCAAGCAGATCGGCTTTGTCATCAGCGGCCCGCTGCGGCAGCTGCCCAATCTGAGAGAGATTCTGACGGCTTACACCGAATGGCAGCAGGCAAACCTGGCGGGCTTTGTCACCGACGAGGACGCCGGCGAGCCGGGGAAGGTCGACAGGCTGCTCATGCAGTTGGCCGGCCGCAGCCTTAAGTATGCGGGCAGTAATTATATCAAGCCGCTTACCTTCCTGGGCTGGGGCGGACGTAAGATCTTCCGCGATGAAATCTGGGGCGCCATCCGTTTCCCGTTCGCGGCCGACCATCAGTATTACAAAAAACATGGCTTCTACGACTTCCCGCAACAGGATTACGGCATTCGCCTGCGTAACTTAGTTATGAGCCTCTTGGTCAGGCTGCCGTTTATCCGCAAAGAAATTTATGAACAGCAAATGATCAGCAAGATGGTGGAGCCATACAAAAAATTACTTGCCAAACTGTGAGTGGAAAGGACGCCGCGATGACTGAACCCAACCAACCGGCCGACACGCGGGCCGTGATTCTGGAAAAGGCCCGGGAACTGTTTTTAGCGCTGGGCTATCATAAGACCACGATGCGCAGCATTGCTGAAGCCGCCGGCATTTCAACCGGTCCCCTGTACTTTTACTTCCGCAATAAAACCGAAGTATTTTTTCACATCTGTGATGAGTCATTTGACTATCTTATTGCCGCCCTCCACCGGGCAGCGGGGGAAAATGGCCGCGCCGGCCTGCGCCTGCGGGCTGTTTATTACGCCTACAAGGATTTTTACTATCACGAGCCGCAGCGGTTCGAGATTATGCATCTGGCTATAAACCCCATGTCTGAAATTGACCTGCCGCCGGCGCTGGCTGCCAGACTGAACGAAAAATCGAAAACACTGGTGGCCATTATGGAAGAAGTAATCCGTACGGGGATTACCCGCCAGGAATTGCGGCCGGTTGATCCCTGCAAGCTGGCGCTTTATCTGTATTCGGTAGCGGAAGGAATTTTTCTGTCCAGCCGTACCGGTATGCTGCACAGCTGTCAGGTTAAGCTGGATGAGATGATTGATACGGCGATTGAACTGATTGGTATCGGTATGATCGAGCTGAACAGCTGTCCGGCAAAGTCCGGCGAAATACATCCTGAATAAGCGCCGGTACACTCCGGACGCTATGACCGGCGGCAACATGGTAAAGTCCTCTTTGCTTCCAACTGGTTTTTAGATATAATTGAGATATATTGTTAGAAAACCGTATTTGCTGCAAGGAAAGGACTTATTAATGAAAAAATATGCCATTTTGTGCGCTGTCTGCCTCGGCTCGTTTCTGAGCGCCTATACCACCAGTTGCATTAATATTGCTTTGCCGAACATTATGGCCGCGCTTAATTTCAACATGGATTCCATTGTCTGGGTTTCGCTCGGCTATATGCTGCCTTATGGCTCCATTATGCCGATGACCGGTAAGCTGGGTGACCAGTTTGGCGCCAAAACCATGTACATATTGGGCTTAATGCTGTTTTCGGCAGCTTCTTTGCTGTGCGGGCTGGCGGCAAGCTCGACGGCGATGGTAGTTTTCCGCATCGCGCAGGGAATTGGCGCCGGTTTCATCTTGCCGAACGCGATGGCCATAGTCGCCCAAACCTTTCCCGCCCATGAACGCGGCCAGGCCATGGGCATCTGGGGAGCGATGGCGGCCGTGGGTATGGCGATGGGACCGACCTTAGGGGGCTATTTGATCGAGCATTTTGACTGGCGTACCATTTTCTTTTCGGTGGGACCTGTGGCCATGTTAAGTATTGTTTTTGCGTTCGCTGTAATACCGCCGTCCCGGCGCAATCCGGCAGTTACGGTTGATTATGCCGGCGCCGCCCTGCTGGTTACCAGCATCAGCTCGCTGCTGGTTGCTCTCAATCAGGGACAAAAGCATGGCTGGGACTCTTTGTACATTGTTTCGCTGTTTTATGCGGCTTTTGCCGCTATGGTCTTATTCCTGGCAGTCGAGCTCAGGGTCCGGCAACCGATGATTGATATCCGGCTATTCCGCAATCTGAACTTTACCACGGCCAATGCTGTCGCGTTTTTTGCCTTCTTTGCCTTTATGGCGACCAACTTTTTGCTGCCCTTTTTTCTGAAATCAATCCTGGACTATAGTTCGATCACCACCGGTATCATGCTGCTGCCCATGACGGTGGGGATTGTGACCTTCTCGCCTGTCGGCGGCCGGCTGGCCGACCGCTTCGGGTCCAAGCTGCCGACATTTTTTGGCACGATAATCATTGCTTATGCCCTGTACGCCTTAAATACCATTGATACGGAGTATTCAAACCAGCACTTTTTTATCCGCCTGTCTCTGCTGGGCATGGGGACCGGGCTGATCATGTCGCCGCTCATTAACTGTGTCGTTTCCTCCTTGCCCCAGGATAAAGTGGGCGTAGGTTCCGGCGTGTATAATCTGTGCCAGGTCATCGGCGGCAGCGTAGGGGTGGTCTTTGCCCAGGTGCTGCTGAACCGCCGGGAGGTATATCATACGGTGGTGTTAAAAGAATATTTAAATCCGGCGACGCATTCTTCCCAGGAAATATTCCGGCTGCTGCAGGTGCTGTGGGGTGACCAGGGCATGGACAGCTCCATGCTGATGGTCGCCGCGCGGGGCTGGCTGACCGGACAGGGGCTTATACCGCAGCAATATGTGATGTTCAAAGCACTTTTAAGCAGTATGATTACACGGCAGGCTTCCATACTGTCGTTTCAGGATGTGTTCTTTGCCCTGGCTATCATCTGTTTTGCGGCGGGATTGCTGGCTCTGTTCATCCGGCGGAAGACGATTCATTTGGATCAGGCTTAGGCGCAGAGTCTGCTAGTGGCTTTGGCAAGCTTGCAGCAGGCTGGCTATAGCGGTTGGTTATATTTGCAATGGATTGCAGGACAAGTCAGCATGAAAGCAGGACAGTAAATGGCGAATATAAAATCACAGACACAGATCAGCAGAGGAAATAGCCTCCTGCTGTCGGAAACTGAAATACTGGTTATTCTCCGGGCGGCTGATGACATTATTGCAGCTGGCGGCCGCACATTATTGGCGAAAATACTAAAGGGTTCCCGCGATAAAAAAGTATTGCAGTTAGGGCTTAATAATAGTCCGGTTTATGGTAATTTTAGCGCTTTACGTACCGAAGAAATACTAGCCAGAATTGACTGGATGCTACACCATGATTTTTTACAGATTGAGTACAGTGGTAAACTGCCCTTGCTTGTTTTTACCGAAAAAGGGTGGATACTTGAACGGGACCAGTATGCTGATGAATTACTGCGACAATGGGATGAATGGCTTGCAAACAATGTTACTCCTGCAAGTATGGATTATCTGAAAGACCGGGATCGCGGCTTGATTTTACTGCTGCTTGAAAAAGTCCGCCAGACAGGCAATAAACGCTACCTTGCCTTTTTGCAGCACTGGGAAAAAATTGAATACAAGAAGGTACGGCAGGCTATTCGTTATGTCATGAATTGTCTGGAAAGTCCGGCTGATGCGCAGGGGCCGGTTGCACTTGCGCCGCAGGCAGATATAAAAGCGCAACTCAAGGTGGAACCCAATAGGCCGGAAGTGCTTACATGCTGGGAATGCGGCGAAAAATTTACCTGGGAGATTAAAGAGCAGGAGTTCTTTAAAGGCAAGGGGTTTGCCCCGCCTAAGCGATGCCCGGCCTGCCGGGAAAATAAATGGTTCAGGCAAATGGGGATAGATCCCGACGAAGAATAAAGAAATTGAGTAAGACCCCAAAAAATTGACGGAGAAACTGGATAAATATATAATTAGAAAATATTATACTTAACAAAAGAGGTATTTAGAGTGGGGAAAATTAACTCGCCTTTATCTTCTCTGAAGGATTATGCCAAGCAGGAGCTAAGAGACTTGATCATTGCCAATGAGCTGAAGCCCGGCCAGCGTATTGTCGAAACTGAAGTCGCCAAGCGGCTCGGCATTAGTCAGGTGCCTGTCCGTGAAGCTCTGCGCGGACTGGAAGAGGAAGGGCTTGTTTGTTCAGTCAAATATAAAGGTGCATTTGTAACGGAAATTAATTATGCTGATATTTTCTATATTTTTTCATTGCGGTCGGAACTGGAAGCAACTGCCGTGAGTGTAATCCTGCCCCGGCTGACCAGGCGTGACCTAGGCGAATTATATGATATTGTTGAGCAAATGGCGCTCGAAATCAAAAACAATAATTACCATCTCTTGCCTGGCATTGATATGCGGTTTCATTCCCGGATCATTCAGCTGTCTAATATTGAATGCTATCATAGAATATGGAATATGCTGGACGGACATATCCGCCGCTTTATTGCCTATATTCATCCTATAATTCCGCATAAGCATGAAGAACTTTACGAAGATCACAAACTTTTAATCAGAGTGCTGGAAGAAAGGGCTATAGATAAAGCGCAGGCAGCTTTTAAAGCGCATATTATGGAATTTTTTAATAAAAATCAGGGAGCCATCAAGCTAGGAGCTAATGATTAGCGAAAAAAGAAAATCTTCATGGCTATAAACCGCACATTCTACGCTAAGTAGATTCGGCGGTTTTTTTTATTGCATGCATTGCCTAGTAAATTCAGTTTACACAATTGACAGATAAAAAGTTATTATATATAATTTTAATTATTATATATAATAATTAAAATTATATATAATAATTCTAGCTAGAAAACTTTCTGCATTATGCTTCGGCCTGCTGGAACGTACGGCTGGCAGGCTCTGAAGTAAAAGGTGACTGGCGTGACCAGTCAATTCTAAGCAAGCTAACTCATTGGCAAAGTTTTCGGTAGCAGCCTATGTTATCGAGGAACCTACACTGTGGGGGAGGAGTACATCGTGGATTTTCAGGAATTGCAAAGTAGATATTCACAGCTGTATACTGCCGTGGTGGGAGACATTTTAGATCAATTGGGCTATTGGCATCAGATCCTGCCGGGCGAGATACAGGCTTTGGCACGGGGCACCAAAATATTCGGCGAGGCATTCACCGTCGAAGGACAACGCGCTTTAGACAATTCAGAGAATGACAACTCGGTCCGGGTCGAAATGTTAGAACAGGTTCCCGGCAACAGTATTGTCGTTATGGCGGCCCAGGCCGACCAGGGCGCCGCTCATTGGGGTGAAATTACCGCATTAGCCGCCCGGAATAACGGCTGCCTGGGGGCGGTAGTCGACGGGGGGACCCGGGATGTGGAGCAGCTCTTAGCGCATTCATTCCCTACCTTTGCCCGTTTCAGGTCCCCGGCCGCTTCGACTGGCCGGTGGAGTGTCAAACACTGGCAGGTACCCGTACAGGTGGGGCTTGTTACGGTCAATCCCGCCGATTATATTCTGGGTGATCTTGACGGCATCATTGTTATTCCGCGGAATTTAGCGGCACGAGTACTTGGTTTGGCTGAGGAGAAGGTAGCCAAGGAAAAAGGTATGCGGGCAGCATTGGCCCAAGGGACAGGTATCGGTGAAGTCTTTAGAAAGTTTGGTCATTTTTAGCGAATTGGCCGGATAGAGAGAGGAGAATTTTTAGTGAGTGAATTACTTAATCATGTCAATACCTATTCCAGTCCGTCTGATCTCAAAATTGTGGATATGAAATTTGCCGATATCGTCGGCGCGCCTATGGACTGCACCATTATGAAAATCGAAACTAACCAGGGGATCACCGGGTTTGGGGAGATCCGAGACTTCGCCAGTAAGACTTACGCGGCTATGCTTAAAAGCCGTATTGTGGGTGAAAACCCTTGTCAGATTGACAGGTTATTCCGGAAAATTAAGCAGTTTGGCGGTCACGCCCGCCAAGGCGGTGGCGTAAGCGGGATTGAGGTGGCTCTTTGGGATCTGGCCGGAAAAGCTTACGGTGTGCCGGTATATCAAATGCTTGGCGGCAAATTCCGTGACCGTTTGCGGATGTATTGTGATACAGATGTTGCCGGCAAGCATTCGGGCGCTGATATGGGGAGCGCGCTTAAAGCCAGAAAGGAAAAGGGATTCACTATTTTAAAAATGGACCTGGGGATTGATCTGCTTGTTGATATTCCCGGTGCATTGTGCGGGCCGGCATCCACTATCAATGCTATGCGGGCTATGGATCAGCAGGAGCTTTCTTTCGGTATCACCAACCAGGATTTTTCTGAAGCAGTGAATGTGCCGCATCCTTTCACGATGATGCAAATTACTGATACCGGCCTGGATTATCTTGAAGACTATGTTCGCCAGGCACGGGACGTCATTGGCTATGAAATTCCTTTAGCCATTGACCATATCGGTCATATTGGGGTGGACAGCAGTATTCGGCTTGGCCGTCGCCTGGAAAAGTATAATATTGCCTTTATGGAAGATTGCATCCCCTGGTTTTACTATGACCAATGGCGACGCCTCAAGCACTCTGTCGCCCTTCCCCTGTGCACCGGTGAAGACATGTATCTCAAAGAAAGCTTCAAACAGCTTTTGGAAAATGACTGCGTATCGATTATTCACCCGGATGTATTGACAGCCGGTGGTATTCTCGAGACTAAGAAGATCGCCGACATGGCTGAGGAATATGGCGTAGCTATGATCTGCCATATGGCTGAAACCCCGGTTGGCTGCATGGCTGCTGCTCATATGTGTGCGGCGACAAATAACTTTGTTGCGCTGGAATACCATTCCACAGACGTACCCTGGTGGGACGACATTGTAATAGGTACCGACAAACCGCTGATCAAAAACGGCTATCTTACCGTACCCGACAAACCGGGTCTGGGTATTGACAGGCTCAATGATGAAGTGATTGCCGAGCACCTGAACCCCCGGCGGCCTGGTATGTGGGAAAGCACAGATTGCTGGAATAACGAGCATTCCCATGACCGGATCTGGTCTTAACCCAATTGCTGGCCTAGGCACTGCGTAGCTTATTTACTAAAGCGGGAGGGGAAAGTTATGGTAAGGTGGAAAATTGGTTGTTTGCTGGGCTTGGGAATCTTGATCAACTATATAGACCGGGTAAATCTATCGGTGGCCATTCCGGCGATTACCAAAGAATTTAATTACAGCCTTGTCGACATGGGGTACCTGGCCGCGGCATTTGCTTACTTGTATACTCTGGCCCAGATACCTATCGGTACTTTATTGGATCGGTACGGCGTCAAAAGCATTACCCGTATCGGGACTGTACTCTGGACAATATGCACCTTTGCTACGGGCACAGTCAATACCATGGCCGGTTTTACTGCAGCGCGGGTTGCCTTGGGAGTTGCCGAAGCACCGGCATTTCCGGCTAATTCCAAAGCGACCGGTTATTGGTTTCCGCTAAAAGAAAGAACCTTTGCCACTTCCATGTTTGACTCGATGGCCAAATTCTCCAATGTGATCGGTATTCCCTTCATGGCCTTTGTCATAACTGCCTGGGGCTGGCGCTCCGCTTTTTACGTGACCGGTGCTCTCAGCTTACTATACGCGATTTTATTTTGGACATATTACCGTGATCCCCGTGAGCATCCAAGCATTACTAAGGAAGAGCTTGCTTATATAGAGGATGGCGGGGCACAGCAACCAGGTGTTGCCGCTGGATCGGTGTGGACAAATCTGGGATATATTTTAAAACAACGCAAAGTTTGGGGGCTGTCGCTGGGGTTTGCTTCGTATGGCTATACATTCTATCTGTTATTGACATGGTTGCCGACCTACTTAGTTAATGAAATGCACATGTCGCTTTTGAAATCCGGTATGTATACCGCCTTGCCCTGGCTTGTTGCCACGATTACTGATTTGTTTATTGGCGGTTTGCTGCCAGACTACTTAATCCGCAAAGGTAAAGATGCGAATGTTGTTCGCAAAACTATACTTATCGGCGGCATGATTTGCGGCTTGGCCGTGTTAGGGGCTACGCAGACAACAAATCCTAATTGGGCGATCTTTTGGATTTCTATTTCCATTGGCGGGTTAGCGGCATCAGCGCCCATTGGCTGGACCATTCCTTCCATTATTTCGCCCAAAGGCACGGTCGGCACCGTAGGCAGCATCATGAATTTTATCAACAACATAACCGGCTTTTTAGCGCCGGTTGTAACCGGATATATTGTGCAGGCCACCGGATCTTTTGCCGGCGGTTTTATGACAGCGGGCGTGGTGCTGCTGCTAGGGATCTTTTTCTATACGATTGTAATGGGCAAAATCGAGCCAATTCCTGAACGTATTCAAGTAGCGGATGATAACAGTTTAAGTGTACTCAAGTAATCTTTCATTTCTAGGTATTGACCCTTTTACGACCTAACTCACTAATACTGGACTCGCGATTTTTCTTGACAGCTAACTTGCCTTTATGCTATCATACCACTAATATTTATAAAGGCTATTAGCTGATCAGAAATCTGAAGGCTAAGTTCTACCCGGTTGGGGTTGAACTTAGTCTTTTCTTTTTTCGGGAACAAGAGGTTTTCTTAAGCCGGATCGTTATGGCGGGAGGTTACAGTGTGGCTAAGGTGTGGCGGGTTATTGTACGGGAGACGAAGCTGCTGGTGACAAGTTTTATTGAATATGCTAAAATGGTAGAGTTATAGACATAATAGCTATTTTTTCGACATGTTAAGGAGTCACTATGCTTACCTATCAAATACTATTGTTCATGATCGGCTGCTCGGTCGGGGCTTTTGGCACCCTGATCGGCGTTGGCGGCGGGATCATATTTGTACCTATTTTTTTGCTTGCATTCCACTGGGAACCCCAGTTAGCTATCGGCACATCGCTCGCTATCGTGTTTCTTAACGCCATTTCCGGTTCGGCGGCTTACATTAAGCAGAAAAAGGTGTACTATGATGCGGCGATCCGGTTCAGTATCGCCACCGTGCCGGGAGCTTTGGCCGGCGGCTTTCTGGCCGAGTACTTTACAAATGCCGGTTTTCACATTGCCTTTGGTATTTTGTTAATGTGTGTGGCCGTAGTTATGTTTTTCCGCCCTGCACCCCGCGGTGCCAACGGATTTGATGCGGCCAATTTCCGCTATAACCGCACCCTCGGCATCTTAATCAGTATTGTCGTCGGTTTCCTTTCCAGCATTTTTGGCATAGGCGGCGGCATTATCCATGTGCCGGCCATGGTTTATTTCTTAGGCTTTCCCACCCATATTGCCACAGCCACATCGCATTTTGTGCTGGCGGTGTCCAGCCTGTTTGGCGTCATCTCGCATTACATAGCGGAAAACATACTGATTGCGCCGGCTCTGCTTATGGGTGCCGGTGCCATCGTCGGCGCTCAGCTTGGCGCCCGGGCGTCGCTAAAAGTAAAATCCCGGGTCATACTGATATTATTGTCGGTTGCTTTATTTGGCCTGGGGCTGCGGCTGGTTATTACCGCGTATAACTTCGGGTAGCCAAGCTGGCGTTGGCAACAAAAAACGGCAAAATTGAAATAAGTTCTTGACTATCCAGGATAAACCATTTAGAATAAGGTCATATCAAAAACAAATCCATAGCGGGCAAGCTAACCAGAAAACTGGAGGCTAACTACAATTTTGTAGTTAGCCGTTTTTATTTTCCGGTGAAAGCCGGCAATGCTTTAACAGGGTTTTCAGTTCCGGCGGTGCCGGGCTAAACTATAACGATTTTGAGGAGGAGATCAGTTTGTTTCAGTCCATGTTAAAACCAAGAGCCAAATCCGTACGGGTCTATCTGCTGGTTATCGCGTTAGCGCTGATAGTCACCAGCTTAGCCGGCTGCGGCAAACAGGAAGCGACTGCTGACAAGGCGGGAAACCAGGCGGCAGAGCCTGTTAAGCTCTTAAATGTTTCGTACGACCCGACCCGTGAACTATATAAAGAATTTAATGAATCCTTTGCCGCTTACTGGAAAAACAAAACCGGCCAGACGGTGACCATTCAGCAGTCGCATGGCGGCTCGGGCGCACAGGCCCGGACGGTGCGGGAAGGCATTGAAGCCGATGTGGTGACGCTGGCACTGGCCCAGGATATTGACGAACTGCAAAAGGCGGGACTCATTGCCGACGGCTGGGAAAAACGGCTGGCCCAGAATTCCACGCCCTATACTTCCACCATCGTTTTCCTGGTACGCAAAGGCAACCCCAAAAACATTAAAGACTGGGATGATCTTGTAAAACCAGGCGTATCGGTCATCACCCCCAATCCGAAAACTTCGGGCGGCGCCCGCTGGAATCACCTGGCAGCCTGGGGTTATGCCCTGAAAAAATACAATAATGATGAAAATCAAGCCAAGGAATTTATCACTAAACTCTATCAGAA
>JAEZQV010000132.1 GCA_023441125.1 Bacillota bacterium | reverse complement strand
ACCTTAACGCCGGCCCGCCGGCATTTTTCGATGGCGGCCGGCACTTCCGGCCGGGGCGGGTCAATCATCCCCAGCAAACCGCAAAAGACCAGGTCCTGTTCCCCATCCGTCTCCGCCTGATTATCTTCCCGGTCTGCCAGCGGCCGGTAGGCTACGGCCAGCACGCGCAAAGCCTGGCTGGCCAGTTCATTGTTGCGGTGCAGAAATTCCTGCCGCGCCTGCTCATCCAGGGGAACAGCAACGCCATGCAGCAGGTAATGTGAACAGGCGTTGAGCACCGTATCCGGCGCCCCTTTGCAGTACAGCGCGGTCTCGCCGGCTGCTGTCTGGCAGACAACCGACATCATTCTGCGCTCGGACTCAAAGGGAATTTCCTTTATCCGGGTATACTTCTTCTCCAACTCTTCGGCCTGAATCCCGGCTTTAGCCGCCGCCACCACCAGCGCTCCCTCGGTGGGATCGCCGTCAATCGCCCATTCCTTTTTCCGGTCATTCATATTCACCAATGTCCCCTGCGACCTTTTGCCGGTTACCAGCCTGGCATTATTGCAGAGACCGGCGGTCAGCAAGACTTTCATTAAATCCGGACTGGCCGCAGGGCTGACAACGGTATCCTCATACGCAAACTGTCCCTTGGGCGTATAGCCTTCGCCGCTCACCCGCCAGGTCCGGTCGGCCGTGCAGATAGCACGGACTGTCATTTGATTCTGGGTTAATGTCCCGGTCTTATCTGAACAGATGACATTGGCGCAGCCCAGCGTTTCGATAGAAGAAAGCTTGCGGATAATAATATTGCGTTTACTCATGCGCTGCACTCCCATCGCCAGGGCAATGATTACAATGGCGGTCAGGCCTTCCGGGATGGCGGCTACGGCCAGACTGGCCGCCGTTTGCAGCATATTGAGAACCCTTTCTCCCCGCAGTAAGCCGATGAGAAAAACCACACCGGAAACGGCTAAACAGCCATACACCAGATATTTGCCCAGTTCCTCCAGCCGCCTTTGCAAGGGCGTGGCTTCATTTTCCTGCTGACCGATGAGGGCGGCGATTTGACCCATTTCGGTCTGCATACCTGTCGCGATTACCACCGCAGTAGCCCGGCCCCGGGTTACACTGGTCCCCATAAACAGCATGTTTTTCCGGTCGCCCAGGGCCAGCTTGTCCTGGCCGACAAAGGTTGCCGACTTCTTAACCGGCAGTGTCTCGCCTGTTAACGAGGACTCCTCCACTTCAAATTGGGAAACCGTAAGCAGCCTGGCATCAGCCGGAACCCGGTCGCCGGCTTCCAGAACGATAATATCGCCCGGTACCAGTTCCTGAGCCTGAACCTGGCAGCTTTTGCCGCCCCGGATGACCTTGGCCATGGGTGCGGCCATTTTTTGCAGGGCGGCAATGGACCGTTCGGAGCGGCGCTCCTGCACCACACCGAGCACCGCATTGGCCAGCACGATGGCTACCGTCAGCAGCACATCCTTGGTTTTCCCCAGGAAAAAGGAAATACCGGCGGCCCCCAGCAAAACCTGCACCATAAAGTCTTTAAACTGATTTTTAAACAGTTCCCAAAAACTGGCTTTCCTGCCCTCAGCCAGCTCATTTAAGCCGTGCTGTTCCCGGCGGAGCACCACTTCATGCCCGCCTAACCCATACCGGGGCGAGACCTCGATCCGGTCACACACGTCGGCCAGCGGCAAGGTGTGCCATACGGGGGCTTTTGCCCCGCACCCGTCCGTTGCCGGCACCGGCGCGGCCGGCGGCGAGACGCATGCTGCCGGCGGCGGCGGCGCGGCAAAATGCTGCAGATCAAACGCTCCCTGCTTACAACCGGCGTGATTTCGTTTCGTGAGCAGCCGGGCGGAATTGGCAATCACCCCGAGGGTGCTGAAATTAAGCAAGAGCGAGGCGGCCAGCGGCGAGATAATATTGGCGGCCGCCAGGGCAATACCGACAACATTGACACCAACCGCAAAGGACAGATTCTGATGGATAATTTGATTGGTCTCTTTACCGATGGCAATCATCTGCGGCACCTTGCGCGGATCGTCGCCGGCGATAGCCACATTGGCAGCCTTGAGGGCCAGTTCCGGACAGCCGTCGGCCATAGTCACCCCAATGTCAGCCGCCGCCAGGGCGGGTGAATCGTTAATCCCGTCGCCGACCATCATCACCGGATAGCTGTTACGTCTTAGCTGGTTAATTTTCTGAATTTTGTCTTCCGGCTTCATGGCGCTCCAGTAGTGGTTAATTCCCAGTTCTTCAGCCACGGCGCTGCCTGTATTGGCTGCATCACCGGTCATCAGACCGATATGCGGTATGCCCACGACGCGTAATTGTTCCACCGCCTGATAACTTTCCGGCCGGATGTGTTCTTTTACACTGATGACCCCTACCAGCTTTTTATCGGCGGCAACATAAATGATGCTGTTGCCAAAATGTTTCATCCGCAGCCCGCGCGCCTTACTCTTTTTTATATCCACATGCTCGTCATGCATCAGCGCCTCATTGCCGACGATTATCTCTTGCCGCCCGCTATGGGCTCTTACGCCATAACCCACCAGCACTTCACTGTTCGTCGGTACAAGCTGCAGATCTTTGCGCCTGGCCTCCGCCACCATCATCCTGGCTAAGGGGTGGCACTGGTTTTGTTCGGCGGAAGCGGCCAGCAGCAGCACTTCGTCATTGCTAAGTTTTCGTTCCAGCGAAACTACTTCACTGATGGTAGGGTCACCGGTAGTGAGCGTGCCGGTCTTATCCCACAGGACGACCTCGGTCTGTCCGGCTGTTTCCAAACAGCGGGAATCCTTGATGAATATCCCTTTGCGGGCGGCCTCGGCAACCGCTGTCCCCAAGGCGGTATTTTTCGCAATGGAGACCGCAATCGGGCAGCCGGCCAATAGTACTGTTATAGCCCGGTAAACATTGCGGGTGAGCACAAAGATGAGAGCTGCGATCCCGATCGTCAGAGGCATTAGTTTTCGTGCGTAGTAATCTTCCGGTTGCGGCAGCGCTCCACGGGCGGCGGCAGCCTGTTCCACCATATTGAGCATACGGGCTATGGAAGTATCCCGGCCTACCCGGCTGGCCCGGACAGTAAGCCGGCCGGCCTGGATGAGCATACCGGCATACACGGTGTCACCCGGTTTCACGCTGACAGAGGTGCTGTCCCCGGTCAAAGCGGCTTGCTGGACCAGCGCCTCGCCGGTTACCACCTCGCCGTCTACCGGGACCCGTTCACCGGTTTGTACGATCACCGCCTCACCGACCGCTACCTTGTCAGCCGGTATTTGGTGCAGTTCGCCGTGATTCACACGGTTGGCGGTCAATTCCTTGGTCGCCAGAATCTTTTTGATGGCATGTTGGGAACGGGTTTGCATAATATAGTGGAAAAAGTCGCTCAGATATACTAGCCCCAGGACAGACAGACCGGTTATACTTTCCCGCATAGCCAGGAGTATAATGGTTGCCGCAAACAGCAATAAATCGGCGTTGGTTCTCTTCTTGCGGGCCAGGGTGTCTACCCCTCTTCTGAGCAAAGGATAACCACCGATAATTGTCGTCAGCGCCGCCAGGTAGAAGACTTTGGCGGAGGCTGCCAGCGGCGAACGCCCAACCAGCAGGCGCTTGGCCAGAATCCCGGCCAGCACCCCGCCGGTGGCTAATACATACAGTTTTTTTATATTGCCTGAATAGGTTGGCAGTGGCCCGGCTGCCGCCGGCAGTACCGGCGTATCCTTACCCGCCTGCTTTGCTTGCCGGTCGCCGAAGCCTTGCCACACCTTTTCCATTTCCCGGCATAGTTGCGGAAAGCTAAGCCGGTCCGGCGCAAAATGGACAAGCGCCCGGCCGGTCAGAACGTTTGCCGTTATTGTTTTAACCCCCGGCACTGCACCAACATGCTTAACCAGATAGGTTGCCAACAAAGTATTCCTGCGCAGTCCGGGGACAGTTATCCTTAACCGTCCCGGCAAAAGCCGGTAGTCATTTTCCGAAAGCAAAGCAAGCATTACGCGTTCCCCCCAGCTAAGTTTACAAAAATCATATGAGCTATTGTATCCATGTTGGTTACGCCCTATGTGCCGGATTTTAACGAAAAAATCCATGCATTAGAAGCTCATGCCCGGGGAAAAATGAACAAAAAGACAGGGGGAGTTTCTTTGTATAATCTAATTCGCTGGGGATCGCGTGTTTTGCGGCAATCTTCGCCGGTTATGCTAATTGCTACCGGTGCTGCGCTGGCCTTTGCCCTGCCGCCCGTCCGTAAAGGACTGCGGTCGGCTACCATCCTCGCAACCCGGGGGGTATTGAAGCTTACCGATCAGGTACAGCACGCCGGCGCGGCCATGAAAGAAGAACTGGAGGATATTGTCGCCGAAGCCCGCGAAAACCAGCAGCAGTCGTCCGAGTCGCTGACCGAACATTTCCAACGGCTCAAGCACAATACCAAAAAGCAGTTCCGGCAAATAGCCGTTACGGCCACCGGCGGCGCTTTGGCCCTGTCTGATCAGGCCCAGTCACTCCGGGAAAAAATGCAGGGCATTGTCGATGAAGCCAAAGACGAGCGGGGCCAAAGCAAGGATGAGACTCAGCCTGAGGTCCGGGATGGGCTGGACCCGGCCTAATCCTTTTAAAGCTCTGCCACAACGGCAAAGCGAATTATATTTTCCCACAAGACAAACAAGCTGTTGACCGTCATGTCAGCAGCTTTAATCGTTATTATCTATTATATATATCGCTTAGTTCACGCTTGATGAGGAGGCAACAACCCGTGCTGAATTTTCGCCGGCTGATTATCGGCAAACCGCTTAGAACAGAAGAAGGCGCCCATGAAAAACTTCCCAAGTGGAAAGCGCTGTCCATCTTTTCCTCAGACGCCCTGTCCTCGGTAGGGTATGGACCCGAGCAGATTATTGTGACTTTAGCTGTGCCGGGGATGATAATCTATGGTTATTTTGGCTATGCCACCCTGGCCGTCATTGCGCTCCTGGCCATCGTAACCCTGTCCTATACTCAGGTAGCCAGAGCGAATCCCGGTGGCGGCGGCTCTTACTCCATCGCGCTCCGCAATCTGGGTGAGCTGCCGGCCCTGGTTGCCGCCGCCGCCCTGGTCGCCGACTATGTGCTTACCGTTGCGGTAAGCATTTCCTCCGGCACGGAAGCCCTGGTATCGGCCTTCCCGGCCCTCATTGGCCGGGAGGTG
>JAEZQV010000125.1 GCA_023441125.1 Bacillota bacterium | reverse complement strand
CCATGGGCCAGAACGCTGCTGAGAGCGGCAAGATCGGCTACCCGTACGGCCAGACTGGGGGAATGGGCCGGGGCGGGCGACGCTGCTGTGGCGGCGGCATGCTGAGCAGCCGGTATGGCCGCATTGGCCGCTACCCCGGCTTCTTTAACCGCCTGACTGAAGAAGCGGGGTTCCCGTTCGCCGGAGTAGCCAATGGAACTGGCGCCGGGGTTGCCAAGCGCATAGCAGGTGGAAAAGTCACGGGAGCGGTAATCGTAGAGCTCCTGCCAGTCGGCGGCGTCAAAGGTATAGCCTGTGGGATCGGCTATGTAGCGATCAATAGCTTTTCTGTATATTTTTACTAGCCGGCTGACAAAATCAGCCGTGCGCATGCGGCCCTCTATTTTGAAAGAACAGACACCGGCCTGGATTAACTGCGGCAGGGCCGTATACATGCACATGTCTTTCATGGCTAACTTATAGGGGCCGGGATCCTTGGCGGACACATTTTCGCCGGTCGCGGTATCGACAAGCTGATACGGCCAGCGGCAGGGTTTTAGACAGCGGCCGCGGTTGGAGCTTTGCCCGAATACCACCCCGGAATGAAAGCACTGGCCGCTGTGGGCGGCGCACATGTCGCCGTGGATGAAATATTCCAGTTCAACGCCGGTACGTTCTTTGAGCAGTGCAAGCTGGGCCAGCGTCAGTTCGCGGTTGGTCACCACCCGGGTAATCCCATAATCCATTAGCGTTTTTATTGCATATTCATTATGGGTATTCATCATCACCGAGGCATGCAGCGGCACGCTGAGCTTTAATTCCCGCGCCAGCTCCAGTATGGCCAAATCCTGAATAATAAGCGCATCGGGCTGCAGGCCGTTCAGCAATGTCAGATATTCGCGCATACCGGGAATCTCGTGCTCGCTGATGAGGTTATTCACGGTAACGTAGAGGCGAACCTGATTGGCATGGGCATATTGTATTGCCCGGGCCAGCTTTTCATCATCCAGATTGGTGTCTGTGCGGTGCAACCGCATGTTAAAGCGCTTACCGCCAAGATAGACAGCATCGGCGCCGGCGGCGATGGCGGCTTCTAATACTTCCCAGGTGCCGACAGGCGCTAATAATTCAACAGATTGCCGGTTTAATTGCATGTATTTCACTCCAGATTTTCATTAAATTATTCAAATACCGCTTGCGCCTTGGCCAGCAGCGGCTGCGGCAGGGGAATGCCCAGGTTGGCGGCAACAAATGCATTGAGTTGAATTTCCGGGTTATCCACAAGGCCAACAGGAATTGCGCCGGGATCGGCACCGGCCAGAATCTGGGCCGCCTTTACGGCACAGGCCCGGCCTAACTCCGTATGGTTGGCTACCAGCGCGCCCAGGGCCCCGGACGGTACATTGGGCGCATGGGAGGTAATAATCGGCAGGTTAGCCGCTTCCGCATAGTAAGCCACACTGGCAAAGTTCTCCTCAATAACTCTGCCGATGGGTAAAAACAAAGCGTCCAGTTGGGGCGGCAGCCTGTCTGCCAGCGCGGACAGGTCTTCGGGCCTGTCTGCCGGCAGCTCAATAAGTGTAAAATGATCGCCGGCAGCTTGTTTAAAATTCTTTACCTCCAGAAGCGCATTACTGTCACCGCTGTGGTATAAAATGCCGATTGTTTCGGCAGCAGGCAGCAGTTCGTGAATAAAAGCCGCTTTGGCGGCGGCTGGAACCATACCGGCCACACCGGTGGCTTTGCCTCCCGGTTTGTCAAGAGATTCAGCCAGCCCGGCGCCCACCGGGTCAAATACCGGTGTAAAGACGACCGGGATATTGTCTGGCAGGGCCACCGCGGCCTGGGCTGCCGGCGTCGAGCAGGCAAATATGAGATCAACCTTTTGTTCAGCCAGGTTGGCGGCCAGCAGCGGCAAATCGCTTACCGTGCCGTCAGCGTTCAAATAATGGAATTCTGCGGCCAGCCCTTGTTCAGCCCAGCCGGACTTAAAGCCGCGCACTGCATCATCCAGGTTCTGCGTTAGTTGTAAAATGCCGATATGATACAAACGTACACACCTCTGACTCTTTCCTTTTTTTAATACAATTTCCACATTTAGTTGATTAATACCTGCCGATAATTTGACAAAATAGGCGATTAAATTCTAAAGCAATTCACAAGTCGGCTACAGTCATGGTAAACTAGAAAATAATAAAACGGCCAGGCGGAGGAAAAGGCGAATGCATGTGCAGAAAATATTCTGGGATGACCCCTATCTGTGTGAATTAGCAGCCAAGGTGACCGGTGCAGCCGGATCAACCGTTACACTGGATAAAACCATTGCTTTTGCTTTCGCCGGCGGTCAGGAATCCGATCATGGGACAATTAACGGTTTCGATATATTACAGGCGGCAAAACAGGATAAGCAAATTCTGTATACGCTTGCGGAATCGCACGGATTACGGGTCGGCGATACGGTGGAGCTGAAAATTGACTGGCAGCGCCGCTATAAAATCATGCGGCTGCATTTTGCCGCTGAAATTATTCTGGAATTGATGTATCAGCATTTTGGCAACCCGGAAAAGATCGGTGCCCATATTTCAGAAGACAAAGCCAGGGTGGATTTTTTGTGGGAGGGGAATATCTCGCAGACGTTTGCCGCCCTGAAGCAGGAAGCGGCCCGGCTGATTGCCGCCGACTTGCCCATTATCAGCAGCTTTCACGATCAGGCCAACGAAATCCGGTACTGGGAAATTGCGGGTTTTGGCAAAGTTTGCTGTGGTGGCACACATATAAGGACAACCGGTGAGATAGGGGACCTTATCCTGAAAAGAAATAATATTGGCAAAGGGAAAGAACGAATTGAAATCACATTAGCCGGCTGATTGTCTGCCGGTCACCCGAGGGAAGGAAGGAAACTATGGTTACTACGGAAAAAAGTGATGGCTGTCAGGCAGCGTTCGTCCACCTGCACAACCACACCGAGTATAGCCTGCTCGATGGCGCCGGCCGTATTGAAGATTTGGTGCGCAGGGCCAAGGAACTGGGTATGCCGGCTGTGGCTATGACCGATCATGGTACCATGTACGGCACCATTGATTTTTATAAACAAGCCCAAAAATACGGCATTAAGCCGGTTATCGGCTGCGAGGTCTACATCGCGCCGCGGTCACGTTTTGACAAAGCGGCCGTGGAAGGGGAGTCCTACTATCATCTTATCCTGTTGGCCGCTAATGAACAGGGCTACCGCAATCTGATTGAACTGGTATCACGCGGCTACAGCGAAGGTTTTTATTATAAACCCCGCATTGACAAGGAGATACTGCGCACTTACAGCGCGGGACTGATTGGTTTAAGCGCCTGTATTGCCGGCGAGATCCCGGCGGCTATTCTGAAGGGAAACCTGGCCGGGGCCGAGGCGCTGGCCGCTGAGTATGCGGCGATATTCGGCCAGGAAAACTTTTTTATTGAACTGCAGGATCACGGCATGGCGGAAGAAAAAGAAGCCAACCGGCATTTGGTGACATTGGCGCAAAAACTGGGACTTGGCCTGGTGGCCACCAATGATGCCCATTATATCAACAGAGAAGATGCCGAGTGTCATGATGTGCTGCTCTGCATTCAAACCGGCAAGACGGTGGACGAACCGGGCCGGATGAAATTTCCCAGCGATGATTTTTATCTGAAAAGCCCGGCGGAAATGGCCGAATTGTTTGGTGAGTACCCGGAGGCACTGGCCAATACCGCGAAAATCGCCGAGCGCTGCAATGTTACGTTTGAATTTGACAAAATCTATCTGCCGGACTTCCCTACACCGGAAGGCATAAGCGACGATGAATACTTGCTGACTCTGTGCCGGGAGGCTCTCCCGGCGCGGTATCCGGCAGTAACTCCCGAGGTTGAGGAACGGCTTGCTTTCGAACTGGATGTTATCAAAAAAATGGGGTATTCCAGCTATTTTCTGATTGTATGGGATTTTGTCAACTATTCCCGCCGCCAGTCCATTCCGGTAGGGCCCGGCAGGGGTTCGGCCGCCGGCAGTATTGTCGCTTATCTGCTGGGAATTACCAATATTGATCCGCTCAAATACGGTCTGCTGTTCGAACGGTTTTTGAACCCGGAACGGGTATCGATGCCTGATATTGACATTGACTTTTGCTATGAACGGCGTGGCAAAATCATTGAATATGTTGTTTCCCGCTATGGCAGCGACCGGGTGGCGCAAATAATAACTTTTGGTACTATGGCGGCACGGGCGGCCATACGCGATGTCGGCCGGGCCCTGAACCTGCCGTATGGCGAAGTTGACCGGATTGCCAAGCTGGTGCCGGCCGAACTGGGAATTACTTTAAAAAAAGCGCTCCATGCCAATCAGGAATTGAAAAATCTCTATGACAGTGAGGAAACGGTAAAAAAACTGGTTGATTTGGCCATGGCGGTAGAAGGATTGCCGCGTCACGCCTCCACCCATGCCGCCGGCCTGGTCATTGCCAAGGAACCGCTCACGCATTTTGCGCCGTTGCAGCTGTCCAGTGAAGGTTTTGTCACCACGCAGTTTGACAAGGACCGGATTGAGGAAATCGGTCTTTTAAAGATGGATTTGCTGGGACTAAGGACGCTGACGGTAATTGGGGATGCCATTGCCCTGATCAAAGAAAACCGGGGTGTGGAACTGGATATTGAAAGCATTCCGCTTAATGATGCCCAAACTTGCGCGATGCTGGCCGTTGGGGATACCTCCGGCGTGTTCCAGATGGAATCCAGCGGTATGACCAACCTGGTGAAGGACCTGAAACCCGAGCGGTTTGACGACCTGATTCCGCTGGTGGCTCTTTACCGGCCCGGACCGCTGGGCAGCGGCATGGTATCTGATTTTATTGACGGCCGGCACGGCAAAAAAACAGTCACCTACCTGCATCCGCTGCTGGAGCCTATTCTTAAGGATACCTTCGGTGTTATCCTGTATCAGGAACAGGTTATGCAAATCGCGTCGGTGCTGGCCGGTTTTACCCTGGGACAGGCCGATCTCTTGCGGCGCGCTATGGGTAAAAAGAAGCATGAAGTGCTGGCCGCGCAGCGGGAAAACTTTTTGCAGGGTGCCGCCGAACGGGGCATTGACGCTAAGCTGGCCCAGGACGTTTTTGAACTCATGACCCATTTCGCCGACTATGGCTTCAATAAATCCCACAGTGCCGCATATGCGCTGGTGGCCTATCAGACCGCTTTTTTAAAAGCACACTACCCGCAAGAATTTTACGCTGCACTATTAACCAGCGTCATGGGCGCCAATGATAAGGTCGGTTACTATATTGAAGAATGCCGGCGCCGGGGAATTGCCGTATTACCGCCGGATATCAACGCCAGCGGCACCGCCTTTTCCGTTGACGGGGAAGCTATCCGGTTTGGTCTGGCCGGGGTAAAAAATGCCGGCGGCAATGCTCTGGAAAGTATTATTGCCGCCCGGAAAAAAGGCGGCAAGTTTTCCTCACTGGTGGATTTTTGTTCCCGGGTGGATATGCGGGTGGTCAATAAGCGCGTTATTGAAAGTCTGATTAAATGCGGCGCCTTTGATTCGCTGAAAGCGCGCCGGTCGCAGTTTCTGAACGTACTGGAACAGGCGGTGGAGGTAGCTGCCTGCAAACAAAAAGATGCCGCCAGCGGCCAAATGGGGTTGTTTGGCGACGATCCAACAGAGTGTGTGGACGATGTTGTCCTGCCTGATATTCCTGAACTGCCCCAGGAACAGTTGCTGGCGCTGGAAAAAGAAATAACCGGTTTTTATGTAACCGGTCACCCGTTGGATAAATACCGGGCTAAACTGGAAGCTATGCCGTCCCTGGGGAGTCTGACCGAAGGCCGCTACACCGACGGACAGGCTATCCGCGTAGGCGGCCTTATTGCCAGCGCCAAACGGATTACCACCAAAAACGGCAGTATGATGTGTTTCATTAACCTGGAGGATTTTACCGGCCAGGTAGAAGTCATTGTTTTCCCGAAAGTTTTTGAAAAAACCGGCCGTCTGTTGGCCCCGGATCTGCCGGTTGTGGTTTCCGGCCGCCTTAACATTCATGAAGAAGGTGCCAAGGTTATGGCGGACGATATCCTGCTGCTGGAAAGCGCCGGCGCCGAGGTTCGAATTACGCTCTGCAAAGAGCAGGAAGACCCGGCAATACTGTCAAAATTGCAGGAATTGCTGACTAAATACAGCGGACCGACCGCCGTTTATCTGCACCTCAAGGATAGCCGCCGGGTACGGGTGATTAAAACCGAGAAAAAATTCTGGATCGAACCGACACCGGCCGCTTTGGCCGCCATCGAAGGTTTGCTGGGCAAAGGCAGCGTCACTACCGGTTAAATACCAAAAGTGACAGCATGGCGGCGCCTTCACGGGCGTATTGTTTAGCGGTTAAATAAGCATTGTCAGCCATAGGGGCCGGCGAACCGCTGGCCTCTATTCCCAATTGCTGCGCCAGCACCAGGGAACGTCTGATATGCGAGGCGTTCGAGACAATAATTGCCTGGCGGAACCCGTGTTCACGCATAATTTCCCGCGAATTAAACAGGTTCTGATAGGTATTGTAGGATTTATCCTCAAGGTAAATTTTGTCGCTGGGAATGCCTTTGGCTGCAAGGTACTGCTGCATAGCCGCCGCTTCGCTGGTGATTTCATCCGGTCCCCGGGCGCCGCTGACGATAATAGCCGGCGCATACCCCCGGCTATAAAGCTGGATCGCTTCGTCAAGCCGCAGCCTGAGCATGGTGCTGGGCTGGTCGCCGATGAGTTTGGCCCCCAGGACAATGATTGCATCCCCGGGTACAGGCTTAGTCAGGTGACCAACCGCAAAAATAGGTATTTCCACAGCGGCCACGGTCAGGACAACGACCAGCAGCAGGTAGCGCCGCAGTTTCGGACTTATTAGCAACTTCATAGTATGATGCCTCCAGGCTAGCGTGTTATCAACTATAGTATAACACTAAGTGTTTGCGTGTGTGCCACTATTTAGCGGCTATGTTCCGGCGTCCCCCAATGAATTTTTTTAGATTATGCGAAAAATGTTGCAGTTTTCCCGTAAATAATATTAGAATAAGAGATATTATATTTTGTTACCATTATTTGATAATTTACAACAGGAGGATTTTGCATGGAGATCATCGTCTGTGTCAAGCAGGTGCCTGACACTACTGAAGTTAAGATTGACCCTGCGACCAACACATTGATTCGGCAGGGCGTTCCCAGTATTGTAAACCCTTTTGACAAAAATGCCGTGGAAGAAGCATTGAAGTTAAAGGACAAGCACGGCGGCCGGGTAACTGTCATTTCCATGGGTCCCCCGCAGGCTAAAGATGCCCTCAAAGAGTGCATTGCCATGGGCGCAGATGAAGCGATATTAATGAGTGACCGCGCTTTTGGCGGCGCCGATACGCTGGCAACCAGCCGGACTTTGGCGGCTGGAATCAAAAAACTTGGCCAGTTTGACGTAATTCTCTGCGGTAAACAGGCGATTGACGGCGATACTGCCCAGGTTGGGCCGGAGATTGCCGAACATTTGGATATTGCCCAGCTTACCTATGTAGCAAAATTGGCAATCACCGACGGGACAGTACGCGTTGAACGCGAGCATGAAGAGGGCTATGAGGTTATTGAAACCAAGCTGCCGGTATTAATAAGCGTCGTAAAATCCATTAACGAACCGCGCTACCCCAGCATTAAAGGGACTATGAAAGCCAACCGCAAGGAGATCCCGGTCTGGTCGGCAGCCGATGTAGAGGTTGACCTGGAAAAGATCGGCTTAACAGGCTCACCTACCCAGGTGCGCCGTATCTTTACCCCCAAACAGCGGGTTCAGGGTGAGATTATTCAGGAGGATACCGCCCGGGCCGCTGTAACCAGGCTGCTGACTAAACTGAATCAGGCTAAAATTATTTGATCCTGAGACTAACCGCTCTAAGACTCCCGCTTCTGTAAGCGGAAGTATACCCCTGCGGGCACAGGCGAGCGGATAAGTCTTAGGATAAGAGCAACTAACCTTCAGATGGGGTAAAATCCCACCTGAAGCTAAGTTTACTTTATAGCAGGGAGTATGAGGAAATGGCTGTAATTTTAGATAAAGACCAATGCATCGGCTGCAGTGCCTGTGTGAGCGCCTGTCCGTTCGGCGCCATTGTTATGGAAGGCGATAAGGCGGTAATAACCGATGCCTGTACAGTGTGCGGCGCCTGTGTGGATGTATGTGCCGTAACGGCAATCAGCCGGCCGGCCGCGGGCAAACCGTCTGCCGCTAACGCTGAATATACGGGTGTTTGGGTATACATAGAGCAGTTCGGGGGCCAAGCCCGCAATGTCGGCCATGAGCTCCTGGGGGAAGGACGTAAACTGGCAGATGCCATGGGACAGGAACTGGCGGCCGTAATTATCGGTGACGGCGTGGAACCACTGGCCAAGGATATGTTTGCCAGCGGCGCTGACAAGGTATACCTCCTGGCAGGCGCAGAGTACCGGCATTATAGTACCGATGCCTATACCATTGCGTTAACTGATTTGATAAATACCTATAAACCTTCGGTGATACTCATAGGGGCCACCAATGACGGCCGTGATCTTGGTCCGCGGGTAGCCTGCAGGGTGGGTACCGGCCTGACAGCCGATTGCACCAGCCTGGGCATTGATGAGGAAACCGGCTTGGTCGCCTGGACACGTCCGGCCTTTGGCGGTAATATTATGGCAACAATTTTGTGCCCCAACCACCGTCCCCAGATGGGCACAGTCCGTCCCAACGTATTTAAGCGGCCGGAACAGGATACAGCCCGTTCGGGCGAGGTAATCCGCATAGCCAGCAAGGTTAAGCCGGAGGATATCCGGACAAAACTGATCGAATTGCTGACCAGCGGGGAAACTGCAGCCTGCAACCTTGATGAAGCTGAGTTTATTGTTTCCGGCGGCCGGGGAATGGGTAAACCGGAAAACTTCACCTTAATTGAGGAGCTTGCCAATGTACTGGGCGGAGCTGTCGGCGCGTCCCGCGCAGCAGTTGATGCCGGCTGGAAACCGGCCATTCACCAGGTCGGGCAAACCGGCAAGACGGTAGCTCCGAAAGTCTACATTGCCTGCGGTATTAGCGGTGCCATCCAGCACCTGGCCGGAATGTCGACATCAGATATCATTATTGCCATCAATAAGGATGCCGATGCGCCCATCTTTAAGTTTGCCGACTTTGGCATTGTCGGCGACGTGCTGGAAATATTGCCGGTGCTGATCGAGGAAATCAAAAAGCTGAAACAGGCTTGTTAGTAAAGAAAATACGGCTTGCGCCGAGCCTTTGGCAAAAGCGTAAGCCGCTGTTGCCCTTATCCCCAGGCGAAAGTTATACTTTCTCTCACGATAAAAAATCCCGCCTGCCGCGTTTTTGCGGGAGCGGGATTTTTTTATTGATAGATTCTTTACCGCGGACAGAACGCGTAATCTTGGGCTTGAGGGACGGCACGCGGTTAGGGAGAATGGCCGCACTTGGCTTCGGCCGCTTTTGCACTCCGGCTTTTGGCAACGTACAGACCGGCCAGGATGATAAGCGCGCCGCTAAACTGCAGCCAGCCGAACGTTTCGCCCAGGAAAAAATAGCCTGAGCCCACGGCGAATACCGGCGCCAGGTTATTGTATAATGATGCCGTGTTACTGCCTGCTTTGGCGGTGCCCCAAATCCAGAGGCAGTTTGCGAGACAAAGGGGTAATATGCCCGAGTATAAAATACTGGCCCAGCCCGGCCAGGGAATGGACTGCCAGTCCACAGTCAGCATGGCAGGCAATGATATCAGGGCAAAAAGACCGGTGGCAATCAGCAGAATACAGGCCGTGATTTGATACGAGGAATAGGTGGCTGACAAGGGGCGGGAAAAAACGGTATAATAACCATAACATAACTGAGCCAGTAAGAGCAGTACGGTGCCAAGAATATGGCTGCCGGAGAGACTGACTTCCTTATCCGTGCCGGCCACCATTAATACTATACCGGCCAGAGAAATCACGATGCCGGCAATAACGCCGGTCTTGATGGTTTCAAAGCGGTGAAAATGGTTGATAAGCGCGACACTGACAGGCAGACAGCCCAGAATTAGTGAGGAATTGCCGGCTGTGGTTCGTTCCAGGCCAAAAGTAAAGAAAATCTGAAAAAAGAAAAACCCCAGACTGGAAATGATGAGGGCTTTCCGGTCTTCCGGACGGAATGGCAGCCACGTACACAGCCGCCGTAAAACCAGCCACCCGACGGCAAAAGCGGCAAACAGCCGCACGGCGTTATATGGCATGGGCGGGACATACATAAGCCCGATTTTCATTATCGGCGCATTTAACCCCCACAACAGGGCAACAAACGCCAGGACCAAATGTACCTGCATGTTAACACCTCAATTTACATATACCTTAACTTAATACCATAAAAATTCCGGATTTCCTTCTCCGGCGAATAAGTCATGCCGCTACCGGGAAAAATATTCTTGACAAGACAAAAAGCATGCGTTAAAATATCTTTAAAGTAAATTATTGTAAATGCTGTGAACAGGACGAGTACATATGTACACTGTAGTTCAGCGAGCCGGTGACCGGAGTTTCCGGAGGTGTGATGACCGGCCTAGAGAACGTATGGAATGGACCTGTGAGCTGCCCCCCGAAAACTTTGGTGAGTAGGCTGGGCCGGCCGCCGCCGTTACCAGGCTAGGGTATCGGATTTATCCCGTACCTGAAAAAGGGAAAGTTACGGCTTTTCGAATAGGGTGGTATCGCGACCATTTCGCCCCTGGGGTGAAATGGTCTTTTTATTTACCGCCGTCGTGCCGATACTTTCCAAATTAGGGTGGTACCGCGGACCATTTCGCCCCTTGTGGTGAAATGGTCTTTATTTTTTTGCCTTAAGGAGGTTTGCGTTATGTTAAAGGAATATCTTGCGCAGGCGATTGCCGGCCGGGATTTATCCCGCGAGGCGGCAAGGGATGCTATGCAGGTCATTATGTCCGGCCAGGCCAGTGAATTGCAAATTGCTGCTTTTTTAACCGCCATGCGCATGAAAGGGGAAACCGGCATGGAGGTAGCCGGATTTGCCGAAACCATGCGCAAGCATGCGTTAAAAGTGGAATGCAGTTCGCCTAAGATTATTGATACCTGCGGCACCGGCGGCGACAGCCGCGGAACTTTTAATGTATCGACGGCGGTAGCCTTTGTTCTGGCCGGGGCCGGCCTGCATGTAGCCAAACACGGCAACAGGGGGGTATCCAGTTCCTGCGGCAGTGCCGATGTTTTGGGAGCTCTGGGGGTTAATCTGGAATTGCCGGCTCACGGCGTGGCTGCGGCCATTGACAATATTGGCGTAGGCTTCATTTTTGCGCCCCGCTTTCACCAGGCCATGAAG
>JAEZQV010000123.1 GCA_023441125.1 Bacillota bacterium | reverse complement strand
ACCAGGCTACAATAATCAGCAACAAAACCGACCAGGCTATAACAATCAATACCAGCAGCAGAACCGACCGGGTTATAATAACCAGCAACAAAACCGGCCGGGCGCAAATAATCAGCAGCACCAACCGCAGCAGGCGCAGAACAGGCCGAACTACAATAACCAGCAACAGCAGCAAGGCAGGCCGGGTTATAATAACCAGCAACAGAATAGGCCGAATTATAATAATCAACAGCAAAACAGACCCAACAACCAGCAGCGGCCGGCGACTGCCGCCCAGCAGACAAGCCAGCAACGGCAACCGTCTACTCGCCCGGCAGGCACAGACAATAGACCGCAGGGCCAACAAAGTTCGCAGTATCAAAATAACCGCCGGCCCAACAATAATAACTCGCGAAATTCCGGGCCAGGCAACAGAAATTCGCAGCAGCGGTCTAATCAGCAACGGCATCAGCCTGCCCGAAATCAGGCTGCGCCGGTTAAAGCCGAGATGCCTAAACCTAAGAGCATTAAAATCGACGAATCCATTACGGTTAAGGAACTAGCCGGAAAAATGGGCCGGGAAGTGGGCGAAATCATCAAGAAACTGATGATGCTCGGCATAATGGCCAGCATAAATCAGGAAATTGACTTTGACACGGCCAGCATTCTGGGGGCAGAATTTGGCGTGACGGTGGAAGCCATTCCGCCGGAAGAAGATCCCACGGAAATCCCGGAAATTGAAGATGATGAAAAAGACTTAGTGCATCGTCCGCCGGTTGTAACGGTTATGGGCCATGTTGACCACGGCAAAACTTCCTTGCTGGATAGTATCCGGAAGACACACGTCACTTCACAGGAAGCCGGCGGTATTACTCAGCATATCGGCGCTTATCAGGTCCTGTGCCAAGGCAAGAAAATTGTCTTTTTGGATACCCCCGGCCATGAAGCTTTTACCGCGATGCGCGCCCGCGGGGCCCAAGTTACCGATATTGCAATTTTGGTTGTGGCGGCTGATGACGGTGTTATGCCGCAGACGATTGAAGCCATTAACCATGCAAAGTCGGCTAAAGTTCCGATTATTGTGGCTATAAATAAAATGGACCGGCCGGGAGCCAACCCTGACCGGGTTAAACAGCAGCTGGCCGAACATCAGTTAATACCGGAAGACTGGGGCGGCGACACCATTATGGTGCCAGTGTCGGCCCACCAAAAAACCGGTATCAATGAGCTGTTGGAAATGATTCTGTTAGTGGCTGAGATGCTTGATCTGAAGGCCAATCCCAACCGGTTGGCGTACGGGACAATTATTGAAGCCAAACTTGATAAAGGGCGGGGCCCGGTTTCCACTGTTTTAGTGCAGAAAGGTACCCTCCGCATTGGCGACACAATCATTGCCGGTACTGCTTATGGCAAAGTACGGGCTATGACAAATGACCGCGGCGAAAAGATTAAAAAAGCCGAGCCGGCGACCCCGGTAGAAGTGTTGGGGCTGGCTGATGTCCCGCAGGCCGGCGATACCCTGGTTGCTATTGATGAGCGAACGGCCCGGGCGGTAGCGGAAAAACGGGTGGCTAAAAAACGCAGTGAAGAAATTAAACAATCCCAGAAGGTCTCGCTGGATGATCTGTTTAAGCAAATTCAGGAAGGAAGCCTGAAAGACCTTAACATTGTCGTCAAGGCGGATGTTCAGGGTTCGATCGAAGCCCTGCGCCAGTCTTTGTTAAACATCAAAAATAAAGAAGTGAGAGTCAGCATTGTCCATGCCGGCGTTGGGGCTATTAACGAATCCGACGTTATGCTGGCCGCCGCCTCCAATGCGCTTATTATCGGTTTCAATGTCCGCCCTGACGGCAATGCCCGCAAAGCCGCAGACAGTGAGAAAATTGATATTAGAACCTACCGGGTAATTTATGATGCCATCAACGATGTGGAAGCCGCAATTACCGGTATGCTGGCCCCTGAATTCAAAGAAGTTGTTTTAGGCCGGGTGGAAGTACGCCAGGTAATTTCTATTCCCAAAGCCGTTGTTGCCGGTTCTTACGTCGTGGAAGGCAAGATAACCAGCACAGCGCAGGTGCGGCTGCTGCGAAACGGTATTGTTATTCATGAAGGAAAACTTGAATCATTACGCCGTTTTAAGGATGATGTAAAAGAAGTTGCCCAGGGCTTTGAATGCGGCATTACCATTGAAAAGTTCCGTGATATTAAAGAAGGCGATATTATTGAAGCCTTCACCATGGAGGAAGTCGCACCGCGGGCGTAAGGGTACGTTTTAGATAGCGGAGGAATTAGTATGGGACAAATGCGGGTAGAAAAAGTGCAGGAGTTTATCAAGCAGGAAATCAGCAAGATAATCCTGACCGAACTTAAGGATCCCAGGATTGGGTTTGTAACAGTTACCAGAGTGGAAGCCACCGGTGACCTGCGCAGTGCTAAGATATTCATCAGTCTAATGGGCAGCGATGACCAAAAGGCTGAAACCTGGGCCGGACTTACCAAAGCCTTAGGGTATATGCGGGCTGAAATCGGCAAAAGAATCAGGATGAGGTTTGCACCGGAATTATCGCTGCACCTGGATGAAACGCTGGAGTACAGTGCGCGTATTCAAGAGCTCATCTTAAAAATTAAGCAGGAAGAAGGCAACCAATAACGATATGGAAGTGTCGATTGCACAAAGCGCTAAGCTGTTAGACAGGGCTGGTAATATTGTGCTTACTACGCATATTCACCCTGACGGCGATGCACTGGGTTCATTGCTTGCTCTCTATCATTTTCTGATAGCGCAGGGTAAGGAAGTCAGAATGGTGCTTGATGATGAAATTCCCCAGGCTTTTAAATTTTTAAAAGCCTGGGAGAAAATAGAAAAACCGGGCAATAGGCTGCAACCGGCAGATTTGCTGGTCGTACTTGATGCCAGTGATTTAGAGCGTATTGGTGAAGTGAAACTGGCTGTAAAAGCGCCAATCCTAAATTTGGATCACCATATATCCAATGTTAAATTTGCTGAATACTGGTATATCGACAGTCAGGCTGCCGCTACCGGTGAAATCATTTTCAAATTATTTAAAGAATATGCGGGCACAATCACGGCTGACATGGCGGAAGCTTTGTTTACCGCAATCGCTACAGACTGCGGCTTCTTCCGCTATGCCAACACTTCGGCGCAAACGCTCAGATTTGCCGCCGAATTGGTTGAATTAGGCGCCCAGCCGCACAGCATTGCCGAATATCTTGATACCAAACCAAGGCTGGTAATCGAAATGCTGCCCAAGGTTATCGGCACACTTGAAATTGCCGGGTCGAGCCATTCCGGTCAAATCGCTTCGATTGTACTAACCCGCGATGTGGTAGCTGCCCTACAAGATGACACTGACGGTTTTATCAATTATCCACGTAATATTGACGGCGTTGAAATTGCCATAATGTTTAAGGAAGTGGACGAAAGTTGTGTCAGAGTCAGTTTGCGTTCCAAGAAAGTGGATGTGAGCAACCTGGCTCTCGCCTTTGGCGGCGGCGGTCATGCCCGGGCCGCAGGCTGCACGGTAAATGAACCGCTTGCCCAGGCGAAATCAGTTATTATTGCTGCCGCAAAAAAACTATTGCCGCCAGGGCTTGACTAGATGATGAACAGTGGCGTGATCAATGTTCTTAAACCGCCGGGGATGACCTCCCATGATGTAGTGTCTTTTGTTCGCCGTACGTACGGCCTCAAACGGGTTGGGCATGCAGGCACTTTGGATCCGGCGGCTGCCGGTGTTTTGCCGGTGTTTCTGGGTAATGCCACCAGACTGGTTGAGTATTTGGCTGATGCTGATAAAAGTTACCGGGCTGAGCTTACCTTTGGCTTTGAAACCGATACGGGTGATGACACCGGCCAAATTATCCAGGCGGCGGCCTGCACAAAACCTGCTTCTGCACAAATCCGGGCTGCGCTGGCTTCCTTTCTTGGTGTTAGCGAACAAATCCCCCCAATGTATTCCGCCGTTAAAATCGACGGCAAAAAATTGTATGAATTAGCCAGGGCCGGACAAGTGGTTGACCGTAAACCACGGACTATCAAAATTGATGCTCTCACACTGGTGGCCGAGTACGAGCATGGTTTTGTATTTGATGTGACCTGTTCAAAAGGCACTTATATCCGGACCTTGTGTAGCGACATTGGCCGCAAATTGGCTTGTCTGGCGGTGATGACCTTTTTGGTTAGAACGCGAGTCGGCAGTTTTTCTTTAGAGCAAGCGGTTACACTGGAAGAAATTGCTGCTGACCGCGAGCAAGCCATACAGAGTCCTGACAGTGTACTGGCGCATTTTCCGGCGGTATTTTTATCTGAGCAGGATTCTTGCGCAATGAGAAACGGACGCAGTATTAGCTACCCTAAAATGGGTGTTACTTTGATGAAAGTCTATGATTGGCAGAAAAATTTTATTGGGATTGGACGAGAATTAGAGGGGGTTGACGGCCGGGCGATAGTATCGCCTGTTAAAATATTTAACCTGGATTAATAAACCACTGACGGGAACCATGTAATCTTGTTCTGGGATATGGACGTGGCTTTATACTTCTAATTCAAGGTATTTATTCGGCTGTAGCCTGTCCGACAGGTAGTAACGAGGAGAAACAGAAGAATATGGAAGTCTTTACACAGATACAAGACCTACGCCAACACCGGTCGATTTGTATGGCCTTAGGAACCTTTGATGGTGTTCATATTGGACATCAGGCTATTATTTCCCGTACAGTCAATCAGGCCAAAAGGGACAAATGCCTGAGCGCCGTGTTTACTTTTTCCAATCATCCGCTTGATATCATAAACCCGGAACAAACTCCGCCGCTTATTATAACCAATCAGGAAAAAGTTAAGCTGATTGCCGGTTTGGGTGTTGATATTTTATTTAATATTTCGTTTACCAATGAGCTCCTGCAGCAGACGCCAGTGGAATTTGTAAGTTTGCTGGTCAATAATTTTAACCTTAGCCATATTATCGTGGGCGAGAACTTTACTTATGGTTACCAGGGAATAGGAACTCCCGCCATGCTGGCAACTGCCGGCGCTGTACACGGGTTTTGTGTGGATGTAGTGCAAATGGTTAATTTTGCCGGCAATGCAGTAAGCAGCACCGCTATCAGACAAGCCATCAGCGATGGCGCAGTGCGCCAGGC
>JAEZQV010000106.1 GCA_023441125.1 Bacillota bacterium | reverse complement strand
ATAACTTTCGCCTGGATAAGGGCAACATCGGCTTACGCTTTCGCCAAAGGCTCGGCGCAAGCCGTGTTTTCTTTATGAACATAGCAAGTTTTTACGCTGCCTAAAACAATTTTTAACGATAGGGGCTCTAACTATGGATAAGAATGTAATATTGGGAATTGGCAATATCCTTATGCAAGATGAAGGGTTCGGCGTCCGGGTAGTGGAAGAGCTCACCCGGCGCTATGTATTTCCGGATAATGTAGAGGTTTTGGACGGCGGCACGTTAGGTATGGAACTGATGCGATTTATCAAAGGGGCGGTACGGCTAATTATTATTGATGCTGTTAATGGCGGCGGCGCACCGGGCGATTTTTATCATTTTACCAAGGAAGAAGTACAAGCATACTTTAAACATAAAGTGTCGATGCATGAACTGGGGATTCAGGACGTACTGGCGGCAATGGAAGTACTGGAACAGCCTGTGCCGCATATTGTTGTGCTGGGCGTGCAGCCGGCCGTTATCGATGTTGGGTTGGAATTAAGTGAAATTGTCGCGCCGCGCGTTGACTATGTTGTTAATGAGACACTGGCTGTTTTGCGCACCTGGGGTATAAATAACCTGCCGCCTACATACTAATTACAAATGCGGGAGGTGGGGCGGTGAATTACCAAGTCTTATATGTCGTGCTGACTTTAAAAGACGAGCCTGAAGTATTCCCGGCCGAAGACCACAGATATAACCAGGAGCAAGGCTGCCATGAGCTGTTGATTACCGTTCTTGAACAGAAATTGTGGGTCAGTACCCGGGCGGTAAAGCTGAAAAAAATCGCCGGCGCCACTTTTTGCTGGCAAGAATATGAACAAGGCCAATACGTGGAACTGAATAAAGCCAATGACGTTTGTCCCGAATGCGGCTGGTGGCGGTGTCATATCTGCGATTCCTGCCGCTGCAATAAAACGCGGGCAGCCGAAAACAAAACTAATTTACACTGCGAGCAGGAATAATAACTTTTTTCGCGTATACTGTATACTAGGATTTATCGCTGAATTTCTGTCTGGGAGTGGTTACTATATGCTGCGTGGTGTCCGTGGCGCAACAACTGTTACAGCAAACAATCGTGACGAAATTTTTGAACGGGTGGCCGAATTGCTTGCGGCAATCGTTCAGGAAAACAAAATGAATACAAAAGATATTGGCGCAGCAATATTTAGTTCAACCCCTGATCTTAATGCGGCTTTTCCGGCGGCCGGCGCAAGAAAGCTGGGCTGGACCGAGGTGCCTTTGTTTGGTACGCAGGAAATAGAATGTCCCGATGCGCTGCCACTTTGTATCCGGGTGCTGCTGCTTTGGAATACCGATACAGACCAGCACAGCATTCGGCATATATACTTGCATGATGCCGTATGTTTACGCCAGGATATCTGACTGAAAAGTCCCAATAGCCTGCTTTGCCTGTTGGCAAAGCAGGCTATTAATTTACTCACAGATGTGAATGCTATCATTAAATACCTTTTTCTGCGGTGCGGCCAAGCCCTGATAATAAGTGAAAATTTTTGTTTATTTGTGTCGAAGTGGAATTGCATTCATGGAGCGGCGATGTATAATATAGTGGTGACAAGGGAGGCGGAAATGGTATGCAGTTACAGGAAAAAGTAATTTCTATTGTTGTCCCGGTGTTTAATGAACAGGACAATATTGATAATTTTTATCAGGAAGTTATAAAGTATATGGAAAAAGAGCCATATACTTTTGAAATAATTTTTGTTGACGATGGCTCCGGTGATGCAACACCGCTGATATTAGAGCGACTGACAAATGCGGATGACAGGGTAAGAGCCTTGATTTTGGCGCGCAACTTTGGCCATCAGGTTGCGTTGACATGCGGCTTGGACTACGCCAACGGCGATGCTGTAATTACCATGGACGGAGATATGCAGCACCCGCCGGAGCTGCTGCCGCAGTTAATTGCCAAATGGCAGGACGGCTTTCAGGTCGTCCAGACGGTGAGAATTAATACGGAAGGCGTATCCTGGTTCAAAAGCTTTACTTCCGGGATGTTCTACAAACTGATGAATGCCGTCTCCAATATAAAAGTTACGGAAGGCGGCTCCGATTTTAGATTACTCGATAAGCAAGTGGTTGCCAGTTTCCGGCGTTTCCGGGAACGGGCCCGGTTTATCCGGGGCATGATCAGCGCGATCGGCTACCGGCAGACCTATATCGAATTTGTCGCTCCCAAGCGTTTTGCCGGACAATCGAAATTTTCCTTAAAAAGAATGCTGCATTTTGCCCTGGACGGTATTACGGCGTACTCGAAAACGCCGCTTAGATTTGCCTTTTATATCGGTATTGCTATGGGGTTTGGCAGTATTATCCTGACCCTTCATGTTCTCTATATCAAACTTTTTACCGAAGAAGCAGTACCCGGTTGGGCGACAATTACCGCCAGTATACTCCTGCTGGGCGGCATGCAATTGGCCGGCATAGGTGTTATCGGGGAATATGTCGGTCGGATTTTTGAAGAGGTAAAGCAGCGGCCGCTCTACTGGTTGCGGGATGAACTGGGACAACAGGCGGCAAAGGAGAAAGAGTAACCAACAATTTCCCTGCCGGCCTAATAAATGTAAAAAAAATGCGACTTTGGGCAGGAATTTTGAACTTTTAGACGAATAGATATAGGGAGCGTTGTAGAAAGCCGAATCCAGCTCAGGTACGGGGGAACCAATTTATGGGGTGAAACTTGATTAGCGCTGGCTTTTCAAGTAGGGTGCCTGCAACCCTAACCCGTCAGCTAACCTCGGAGGCCGGTGAGAGGAGAGTCCTATTGCAAAAGTTTTTCGGGTTTCTTGTTGCTTTTTGTCTCTTTTTAGGGACCACTGCTATTGGCCATGCCTCTGGTACATACGAAGCCGGTGATCAAGGACCTGAAGTAGCTGCCATTCAAGCCCAGCTTAATAATCTTGGCTTTAATGCAGGCGCTGCGGACGGTGATTTTGGCTCCGCAACAGTTAACGCAGTTAAAACTTTTCAAAGGTCCCGCGGTCTTGAGGCTGATGGCGTAGTCGGAGCACAAACTTACCTTGCTCTGATGGGACGGGATATTCCTGCCAGTCGTGATTCCTCCACAGCTACAGTGCGGCGGGTAGTACAGACTTCTCTGCGTTACACAGGTGTACCCTATGTATTTGGCGGGACAAGCCCCAGTGGTTTCGACTGTTCCGGTTTTACGCGGTATGTTTTCTCCCAAAGCGGGGTTTACTTGCCACGAACAGCCGATGAACAGTTTGAAGTTGGACGACCTGTTGCTTACAGTCGTCTCCAGCCTGGCGACCTGGTGTTTTTCAGCACTTATGCGTCAGGAGCATCGCATAGCGGCATCTACATTGGTGATGATAAGTTTATCAGCGCTACGTCCAGCAGCGGTGTAGCAATTACCAGTATGAACAGTAGTTACTGGGGTCCGCGCTACGTCGGCGCCCGCCGGGTGATGTAAACAAACAAACGGGAAGGCGTTGTCGGCCTTCCCATTTTTATTTACTATTGGCGTTAGTAGTGAAAATTTTATTTCGTTGTATTTATAACCCGCATTTGATACATAATAAATAGTCAAGCAAAGCATTGGTTATAGTGGGGATAACATTATGTTTAGTTTTTACTGGCGCAAGTTTATAGTACCATATTGGCTGCTGGCTTTTACCGCAGTAGTGTGTTTTATTGTCGCCAGTGCAGCCGGTTTGGCGGCCCCTCTGGTAATAAAACTTCTGATTGATGATGCTCTGTCCGGCGGTAATCTTGCCTTTTTGCATCTAATCACTGCCGGCATAGTGGTACTATATTTTATCCGGGGATTGTTCACCTACTTCTACGGCTACACAATGGCTAAATCCAGCAATAAAATGCTTGCCAGGCTGCGCCAGGAAATGTTTGGCCAGCTGCAGTCGCTGGATTATGCCTATTTCATGCGGATGCCGTCCGGTGACCTTATTTCGTTATTTACTAACGACCTTTTATTTATTCAGCAGGCGGTTACTGTCGGCATTCCTGATGTAATTGTCGAGTCACTGAATCTCCTGGCTATTATGGCCATTATGATTTACTTTGACTGGAAACTGGCTATGGTGACCTTTGCCACGCTGCCATTTATTATTGTGGCCATCAGCTATTTTAATAATAAGATCGGCAGACTGGGGGCCCTTGTTGAACATACCCTGGCCAAGGTAACTTCGATTATTCACCAGTCGCTGGTGTCGGTTATGATCGTGCAAAGTTATGTACGGGAAGATTATGAGTATCATAAATTTAGCGACAAAAATCAGCAGGCTGCCAACGATTTGCTTAAAGCCCAAAGGCTTAGCGCTGTACTGGTGCCGCTGGTTGAGTTTCTTGCCGCTATCGGTCTGACAATTATCGTCTGGTACGGCGGCCGGGAAGTGATCAACGGTGACCTAAGTATTGGCGGCATGTTTGCCTTTCTCGTCTATATTATTAATGTACCGATGCCAATCCGGAAAATTAGTCAGGCGCTGACTAATCTGAAACTGGGCGGGGTAGCCTGGGGGCGTATTAACCGCCTGCTCAATGAACAAACGCCCGTGGTGGTTGATGGCTATCGGGAAATGCCGGCAGCTCAGGGGTTAGTTGAATTTAAAAATGTGTCATTTTCTTATTTTGAAGGTAAGCCGGTCCTGGACCGGGTTACTATTTTGGCTCAGCCCGGTGAGGTTGTTGCTATCGTCGGCCCCAGCGGAGCAGGCAAATCCTCCTTTGCCAACCTGCTTTTGCGCTTTTATGACCCGGATCAAGGCGCTGTTTCTTTAGACGGTATTGACATTAGGGAGCTTAAAATCAGCGAACTGCGTAAACACATCGGCTTTATTCAGCAAGAACCTGTCTTGTTTAATACATCGATATTGGAAAACATCCGCTATGGCCGGCCCGGCGCCACTGTGAACCAGATCGAGCAGGCTGCCCGGTTGGCCAATGCCCACGACTTCATTATGGAATTACCGCAGGGTTATAACACGATGGTCGGTGAACTGGGCGGAAATTTATCCGGCGGACAACGGCAGCGAATCGCAATTGCCCGGGCCATTATTACAGAACCGGCAATTTTACTGTTGGATGAGCCGACAGCCGCTTTGGATGCGCATACGGAAAAAATGGTGATGTCGGCCATCAGGCGAGCCGGTGTTGGCCGTACGACCTTTATCATTACCCATCGCATGTCTACCATCGTCGCTTCAGACCGCGTGATTTATTTGACCAGAGGGCGGGTTGTGGAAACCGGTACTCATCTGGAACTTATGGATAAGGGCGGGGCTTACGCCCGGGCAGTTCACCTGGGAGAGGTTACAGCGCGCATACAGGAATGCGATTAGAGAAATAATGTAAGCGACAGAGGTGTCGCTTATTTTTTTTTGCTTATTAAGAATAATCTTTTTAAGTTTGCTATATGTTGACAACACCGTTGCCAACTGCTAGTATTTTAATAGGAATATTCCTATTAATCAGGAGCGTGTTGATAATGAAAACCAAATTGATTTCTTTTATGCTGATGTTGTTTAGTGTTGTCTGGCTGGGCGGCTGTGGCCATAACACGGCAGTTCCCAGCGAGAATGCTTCGACGCCAAAGATAAAAGTGCTGGCCAGTGTCTATCCGGTGTATGAGTTTGTTAAACAAGTTGGCGGTGAGAAAGTGGATGTCGCGTTGCTGGTGCCGGCCGGAGCCGAACCGCATGAATGGGAGCCGTCAGCCAAAGACTTGATTCAAGTAAAAAATGCCAAGTTGTTTTTCTATCATGGTGCTAATTTTGAGCATTGGATCGGTAAAGTTACGGCCCAAGATGTGCTGGGCAGCACCACCGCGGTAGAAATCAGCAAGAATATTGAGTTAATGGCCGGGCTGCCGCACAGCCATGACCATCATGCCGGTGAAGAGGATAAACATGATCATGAGGCAAAGCAAAAAGATGAGCCGGAGAAAGGTGAGGTTGATCCGCATGTCTGGCTTGACCCGGTTCTCGCCCAAAAAGAAGTGAATAACGTGGCCGCAGCGCTGGCTGCAGCCGATCCGGCAAATGCGGACTATTACCGTGCCAATGCCGCCCGCTACAATGGTGAATTGCAAAAACTTCATGAAGAATATCAAAGCGGCCTGCAGAATGTAAAAAAACGGACCATCATTACCAGTCATGCCGCCTTTGGCTATCTGGCCGCACGCTATCACCTGGAGCAGGTAGCAATTATGGGTTTGTCGCCGGATGCTGAGCCAACCCCTGAAAAGATGGCCGATATCGTAAATTTGTGCCGGGAAAGACAGGTTAGCTACATATTTGCGGAAACCATTGTAAGCCCTAAAGTTGCCGAGACACTTGCCCAAGAAGCCGGCGCCAAGGTACTGTTATTGCACCCGGTTGATGCTTTGACGCCTGATGAAATCAAGCAAGGTAAAAATTATCTTTTGCTTATGCGGGAAAACCTGGCTAATTTAAAAATAGCTCTTGAACAATAAGCTCAGGATAGTAAAAAGGAGAGGAGAAACGTGGCTGCTGACAACAACGCTATTAATGCGGCTGCTGTACTGAGCCGCCTAAAGGATAAAGGCTACCGGATAACTGCCCAGCGACAGGCGATGGTCGCTGCGTTGCTTGAGGCCAAGAAAGCTTTGTCCGCTTTTGAAATCTGGGAAAAACTGAAGGTTCAGTATCAGGATATCAGTCTAGATACTGTTTACCGCAATTTGCATGTGCTCGTTGATTTGGGGGCATTGGTGCCTATCAATGCTATGGGAAAAGACAGTGTTCGCTATGAACTGGTGTATACCAGCCATCATCATCATATTGTCTGTGTGAAATGCGGGCAGACGCAATGTATAGAGTACTGTCCTATCGATCCGCAGTTCATCGTTATGTTGAAAATGCACGGTTACGAATTAGTGCGGCATAATCTGGAGCTGTTCGGCGTGTGCTCCTGCTGCCGGGCTTCCTAAGGAGAAAGCAATGTCTGCAATTACATTGAATAATATAAATTTTGGCTATAATTTGGATATGGTGTTAAGTAATGTATCGTTTGCCGTGGCCAAAGGCGAATTTGTGGTTGTAGTAGGTCCGAACGGCGCCGGCAAGAGTACCTTGCTCAAAATTATGGCCGGTCTGATTGAACCGGTTACCGGACAGGTACTTATCAATAATCAAAAAGTGAATGTGGCGGCCAGGCAGGGAATTATCGGCTATGTACCGCAGTATTATGCCCAGAATACGGCAGCGTTTCCTGCTACAGTAGAAGAAATCGTTGCCTTGGGACTCGCTAACAAACCAGGGGCTGTAAACAGTAAAGGCGCCAGGCACATAGTCAGCCATATGCTGGAGCTGGTGGATGCCGAAAAACTGCGAGACCGCCGCATTGGGGAACTGTCGGGCGGCCAGCAGCAG
>JAEZQV010000235.1 GCA_023441125.1 Bacillota bacterium | reverse complement strand
ACGCACCGTTCTAACTGGATCATCCGACGGACGGTGCAGCGACTTGCCGTCGGAGAGTTGTTCCTGGAGGCTGTTTTGTGTCTCCATGGAGTTATTCAAACTGCGCAGGAAATTGTAACGCATCATGTTGCTGGATATTCTCAAGTCAGTTCACCCCGCTTATCTGCCCACAACGCCGGTGCCGTTGATGAGCTTGTCCAACATCTCGTCCATCGTGGTCAGCACCCGCGCCGCCGCGTTATAGCCTTTTTGGAATTTGATCATATAGGTCATTTCTTCGTCCATGTTGACGCCGGAAATCGATTCCCGCCAGTTGACAATCTGGTCCACTAGGGCTTGTTGGTTATCCACTGTACGCTGTGCATTCTGGCTTTGAACACCGAGCGTGCCAATGAGCGAGGAATAATAGCCATCTAGCGACTTATCGCCTAACGTCGGCGATGTTTTTTGTTTTAGGCACTCACCCAGCAGGACGGCATTGTCACCACTGGCTACATTGCCTTTGGAGACAGTGAAGTAATACTGGTCAGTCGACGAGTTATCAGTATCGGTGGCTATCTGCATAGTAAGCGTGACACCATTGACACCGGTCAGTTTAAAGGTACCGTCGGTGGTATTGCGGGTAGCCGACTGCCAGGTTACACCACCGTCAATCGAGTATTTGATGGTGTTGATTTGGCCGATAGGAGCCGTAGTATTAATACCAGTCGGCTGCACAATAACGTTAGTTGCCACATCCCCATTCGTATAAGTGCCACTGGCGGCAACGATGTTGGCAGATCCTGCGTTGGCATTGCTCTGCGTGATCGTGAAATTGCTGTCGGCACTATGCTCATTCAAAGAAAAGCTATATGTATCGCCGACAGCACTTAAGCTAGAGCTAATATTAGAAAAATACATATCAACCGTAAGGCCGTTAATACTAAGCTGCCCATGCTCGCCAGTGACAGAAACGGACGGAAGCCATGTACTGCCACCATCAACAGAGTATAAAACACTTGTAATATTGGGCGGCGTAGCCGTATCTACACCATCAACTTTAACCACCACCGACGTAGGCGTCGTTCCCTGCGTATAACTGCCGGTGGCAAATACGGTCGCCGCACTGCCGCTGGCATTGGATTGGGTAACCCCGATACTGCCGCCGGTTAGTTTTGCCGCTATCTTAGCCGTACCGTCGGCCGTAAGCAAAGCCGGATTGACAGCCAACGCGTTAATCCAGTCGGATTTCGAGTACCCTGCCGTAGCATTGGATGTGTAATCGGTATTGGTATCGCCAAAGAAATTATTGTTTGTTGAATTATCCGTCCCGTAGCCGGCGCGATGTACGGTATTAAAGTCCTGCAGCAGGAACTGGCTCATGGCGCTCAGATCATTTAAGTATTTTTTGGCCCCGGTCTGGTCGGAATCGCGCATGTCAAGCAGGCTCTTAATTTCGCCGTTGGTAAACTGCAAGGGCTGATTGTTGCCCGGGATATAAACTTGAGTTATCTGATAGCCATAATCAGGATCGGCGCTGGTCTTGGTTTGCAGTTGGGTCGTGCTGGTGCCATTCACCAGCGTCGTATTGGCTGACTGAATAGTATAATTGCCACTCTGGTCCTCGTACACTCTGACATCGATCATGCCGGACAGCTGGTCAACGAGATAATCGCGCTTGTCCCGGAGGTCATTGGCATGGTCGGTACCGCCGGCCTCGACTTTGACGATCTGCTTGTTCAGGCTGAGTATTTCGGAAGTGATCTGATTCACCTTATCGACCTTAAGATCAATAACCGAATTGATATCAGATACCATAGCCTTTAATTGCTTGGCGCCGAGTTGGATGGTATTGGCCAGTTCAACCCCGCGTTCGCGGACTGTCGTCCGGGTACCCTCATCCGACGCGTTGGTCGACAGGGTCTGCCAGGAATTCCAGAATGAATCCAGCACCGATTGCATCCCCGTGTCACTGGGATCGCCAAAAACACTCTCGATCTTGGACAGATATGTTTCGTTGTTCTGAGCGTAATTTAAAGTGGAGGTTTCCTGCCACATTTGTTTATCAATATATATGTTTCTGGCTCTTAAGACCGACTGGACAGTTACGCCGGTACCAACCTCGAAGGCTTTGCCATTGGCAACGATGGTCTGCGGATTGGTCGACGTCAGGCTAACGATTTGCCGGGAATAGCCGTCGGTACTGGCATTGGAAATATTGTGCCCCACGGTATCCAGGCCGATCTGCTGTGCATATAAGCCGAGGACCATGGTGTTCAAACCAGCGAATGTAGATCTCACCTATATCAACTCCTATATCTTCTGATCAAAAAAGGTTTTAGCCTGCGCCGTTCTGTTGGCCTGCCCCGCCTGCTGCCCTTGGGGCGCATAGGTGGGATCCGCAACATGCCGGGCCATAATGTTGATATTGTAATTGACAAAGTTTACCGCCTGCTGCAATAGCTGGGTATTTATCTCATTTAATGAGGACAGCTCTGTAATTATGGCGTTCAAACCCTCTGTGATTTCACCCAACCGTTCGGCGGTAGCGTCGTCCGCCATTTGCTTGATTTGAGTAATGGTTAATTGCTCACAGTTTAGGTTGTGGCTGGCAATGAGTTCCTTAACCAGGGTCTCCCGCGCCTTTTCCAGCTTGCCAATTTGCAGGATCAGGACTTCCTCCTGCTTAGTGATGCCTTCCAGATCCTGGGCCTGGCCGGTAGTGAGTACAGCCCGCTTACGCCGGCTGAGTTCCAAGATACCCTGATACAGCGTAAGCAGTTCGGCTAACAGGAGAATAAGCCTGTCAAATTTTTCTTTCACCTGGTCCTCCTCTAGCGCCAGCGATTAGGCTGGGAATATCCTAATATTTTTTCAGCAATAGCCTGCGAATCCACTTTATAGTCACCGGCAGCAATCCGGTCGGAAAACTCTTTGACCACGTCTTCGCGCACTTCCGGCATGGACTTGATTTTTTGCAAAAACTGGCCAAATTCCTGGGCCTGCGAAGACAGCACCACTTCATCGGGCTGCTGCGTAGAAACCGGTTTCTCAACTTTATAACTCTGCCCTATTTTATTTTGGTCACCATAGACTTTGGCGACATTTTTAATTCCCTGGCTTGGAATGATCATTTCCAGCACCTCACAACTTTCGGATTTCTCTAGTATTATATCGAAAAAAACAGCGAGGATATTAATCCCCGCCGTAAATATTTTATTTATTTTTTATTTAAAGCCGCCGGTTATTTAAGTTTCCCGTACATACGGGAATACGTTCTGGAGTTAGGATCGTGCTCATCATGCTTTTCGTCGACTCTAATTTGATCAAGAATATTCTTGCTGCAGGCGTCGCACAGGCGGCCTTCCGCAATTGGCGTCCCGCAGCTTTCACAAGGATAAGAAATGCTCTTGCCGACGATGCGGCCGCTGCGAATAAGCCGGAGAATTATTTTGTGCTTAACGCCGGTCGCCGCGTGGATTTCCTCCAGCGTGGCCTTATCCACATCCCGTAAGTATTCAACTACTCGTTCGGCGTCTTCCTCTTGCTTGCGGTAACAATCCGGACAAACCCGCGCTGCGTTTTCCACATACACTTTGCCGCACTCCGGGCAGTTTGCCAGTCCCATGAGTTGCCCCCCCTATTGTTAATAAATTTATTATATATTATTTTCGTCTACTAGCCTAGGGCTTTAGACTCATTTCGAAAATAATAGACATTTTTTTATAAAAACAAGCAGGATTATGCGTATTTTTAGCCAATTAACATCAATGCTTATTATATGGCGAAGAGATTACGGAAGTCAGTCCATGTTCTGCGCTGAGTTCCAACGAAAGGCAGTTTGTCGTGTATATGCTAACGCTGATGCAGGACCCGGAAGTTTATGCCGGCGATACCGAAACGATCAACGGCATAATCGCTAACTTTATGCAGCTTATTCAACTGAAAAACGCCAAACTATTTTTGCACAGCCATCAGGTAGCCAATTATGCGGTCAGTGTGGCCGCCAAAATGAGGCTGCCGCGGGAAGAAATCGAGCGCATCCGTGTGGCCGCGCTCTTGCATGATGTGGGCCAGATTACGGTACCCAACCAGGTACTGTCCAAGGTGCCCTATCTGTCCACCCGGGAGATGAGCGTGTACAAAAATCATTGCAACGCCGGCAGCTGCATGTTGGAAAACATTCCGTGCTGCCAGGAGCTTATTCCCTATATCCGCTTCCACCATGAACGGTTTGACGGCACCGGTTACCCCAAACGGTTAAAGGGCGTAAACATTCCGCTCGGCGCCCGCATCATTGCCGTGGCCAACCATTACGACCGGTTTATTAATCCCTGCACCCAGCACTGGGTCAAAACCAAGGACGAGGCCATCCGCGAACTGCTGAGCCTGTCCGGTACGGCGTTTGACTCCGAGGTGGTCCGGGCGTTTATTGACGCCCTGGGCTGATTATCTGGCCCCGCTGGCCAGCGCCAGTCCCTTCACGCCAATAGCGCCGGCCCGTTTGAGGACCCGGGCGCACTCGTCCATCGTCAGGCCGCTGGTAAATATGTCATCCACCAACAGAATCTGTTTGCCGGTTATCAATTCAGGGCGCGTTACCATAAACGCGCCTTTTATATTTTGCCGGCGCTCGGTTAGCGTGAGTTCCCACTGCGGTCTGGTGGCCCGTGTGCGGGCCAGCACGTCCCGCCAGGCCAGCCCCCGCTGCGCCGCCCAGGGCTCAAAAATAAGCGCCGTCTGGTTAAAGCCGCGTTCCCGGTGGCGGTCGGCATGCAGCGGCACCGGCACGACCATCGCGATGTCCGCATACTGGTCAGACGCCACAGCATACTCCAGCAACTGGCCCAGCTTAGCGGCCTGCCGGGTAAGCCGGCGAAATTTCATATCCCGGATCAGGCGCTGTACCGCCCCCGTGTATTCGGTAACCACTACAACTTCATCCAGCCAGGCCAGCTTGTGCAACGCCAAGGCAATTTGGCGGGCACGGGCTGTTTTAACAATGCACTGCCGGCACCAGCCGCGGTTGTCGGCCCACTGCCGGCAAACCGGACAGCGCGGCGGAAAAAGGATGGCCAGCGCCGCCTGCAGCCACTCGGTCAGCATAACGCGTCGCCCTGCAGGCGCTCCGCCAGCAGCGAATAGCGGCGGCGGGTCCGGTCGCTGGTCACCGCCGTCTGCAGCGCCGCCCTGGTCCCCAGCAATATAACCCGTTCCTTGGCGCGGGTAACGGCAGTATATAAGAGATTGCGCTGCAGCATGATGTGATGGCCGGGCGTCAATGGCAAAACCACGACCGGATACTCGCTGCCCTGGCTTTTATGCACGCTCATGGCATAGGCCAGGGTCAGTTCGTCATGTTCGCCTTTGTCATACATAACGTCCTCTTCCGGATACCGCACCAGTACTTTGCCGTCGGCAATAGCCAGGATATGCCCGATATCGCCGTTAAAGACCCGCTTGGTATAGTTATTGCGCAGCTGCATGACCTTATCGCCTTCCCGCAGGATTTGATTGACGCTTTGGAGGTATTCCTTGCCCCCGTCCGGCGGATTGAGCGCCGCCTGCAGCAAGCGGTTGAGATTCTCAACACCGCAGGGCTGACGGTGCATCGGCGATAGCACCTGCACATCGCGCCAGCTATCAAACCCCTCCTGCGCAAGTTCGTTCTGGCACAGCTCAACAATAGCGCTGGCCACAGCCTCGCTGTCGGCCAGCTCCCGAAACTGAAAATCCTGGCTGCCGAACTCCGGCAGCCGGGCCCGGTTGATGCGGTGGGCGTTAAGGACAATCATGCTTTCCCCCGCCTGGCGGAAGACTTCGGTCAGCCGGGTTACCGGGATGGTGCCGGAACGGATGATATCTTTCAGCACCGAACCCGGCCCCACCGCCGGCAGCTGATCCACATCCCCCACCAGGACTACCCGGCAGCCGTCCGGTACCGCCTGCAGAAAGCAGCTCATCAGCAGCATATCCATCATTGACGTCTCGTCGACAATGACCACATCGGCATCCAGCGGATTTAATTCGTCCCGGGCAAACATCGGCTCCTCGTCCGCCCCGCCCCCGGCCTCCAGCAGCCGGTGAATGGTCATGGCCTCGCGGCCGGTCGTCTCGGCCAGGCGTTTGGCCGCCCGGCCGGTAGGCGCGCCCAGGACAATCTTGCAGCCCTGCTGTTCGAGCAAAGCCAGAATTCCTTTTACCGTTGTGGTTTTCCCTGTGCCCGGGCCGCCGGTCAGCACCAGCACGCCGTGGGTCAGGGCCGCCGCCAGGGCTTCCCTCTGGGCCGCCGCCAAAGTAACCCCGGCCGCGGCTGCCCAGTCGTCAACCAGGGTTTGGCTGTCGATACCGGCCAGGGGTTTGGCTTTATCCTTTAACGTCAGCAATCGCTCGGCCACCAAGCGCTCGGCCCGGTAGAGATAACGCGGATATACCAGCGTAAGGCCGTGAAAATCCTCGGTATGCAGCTTGCCCAGCCGGATTTGCTCGCTGACAACCGCCGCAATCTCATCCCGTTCTATATTGAGCAGTTTGGCCGTTTCCTCGGTCAGCACCTGGTCGGGCACACAGCAATGCCCGGCCATGCCTGTCTGCAGGAGGGCAAACTGCACCCCGGCCGCCAGGCGGGACGGATGTCCCCGCTCAAGCCCAATAGCCATGGCAATCTGGTCGGCAATGCGAAAGCCGATGCCCTTGACTTCTTCCGCCAGCCGGTAAGGATCCGCTTCCAATACCGGCACCGAATCCGAGCCGTAACAGGCAAAAATCCGGGCTGCATAGGCACCCGTAACCCCGTGCATTTCGAGAAACAGCATAACTTCCTTCAGTTCAGCCTGGTCGGCGTAAGACTGGCGAATCTGCTCGGCTTTTTTGCTGCCGATTCCCTCTACTTCGGCCAGCCGGTGCGGATAGAGCTCAATCACTTCCAGCGTCCGGCCGCCGAAATGCTTTACCAGCCGGGCCGCCATCGCCGGGCCGATGCCTTTAATGGCGCCGGAAGCCAGAAAGCGTTCGATGCCCTGCTCGGACGTCGGCGCGATCCGCCGGCAGCCGGTGGCTTTGAATTGCCGCCCATAACGGGCATGCTCAACCCAGTCACCGGTTAGGCTGACCTGCTCGCCTACCAGCGGCGCGGGAAAGCTACCGGCCACCGCCACCACCCCGCTTTCGCCGTCAGGCTTTAGCCTAAACACGGTAAAACTGCCCTCCGGGGCCTGAAATGTTATATTTTCAACAATACCAGCCAGTTTATTATCCACTTGTAAACTCTCCACTATCAGCTAAATCCAAACATCAGTTCCTGGTTTGTATTCGCACTGTTTATTCCAAAGTCCTGCATAATTTTTATGCGATTCCTAAAGGATTTTGTCCAAAAACGGAGTACTATATATACAGATATATAAGTTCGCTATATTTTTACAAAAGTGAGAGGCATGTACCGTGAAAGAGCATATGTATACGTATCATTATTTCCAAAATCGAGCTATCATCCGTCCGTCCCGCGCCAGTGACTATCTCTTCCACATGGTTCTTATCTCCTCTACCGTGTATTTTGCCGCAGCGCTCTTGTTACTGCGCTAAAGCAAAATCGCAAGTGCAGCTTCATGCCAACGCCCTGCTTACCGGCCGGTAAGCAGGGCGTTGTTATTGTGCTACAGTCTCTCGGCAATGATCTTAGTCAGCTCATTGATACTGACCGCCAGCGTCTCCAGCCGGCCCTCGATGCGTACCAGCAGATAAGCGGCCACGACCATCGGGAAGCCATAACTTGAGGCATAACTCAGCAACTCTTCCATTTTCTTCACTCCCTTGGCGGCCTTTATACCAGCACGACAGTATCGCGACTGAGAATGCGGGCTTCGACCGGCTCGGCCAGGGCAGCGCCCTTGACGACAAAGATGTCTTTGGCCACGATGTCCTCCATGACGGCCAGCGCCTGGGCCAGCGTCAGGTCGTCCTGGGGCTCCGGCACGCTAATGCTGGCTTCGTTGCCCGCACTGGTGCGAAACACCATTTCCAGTGTCTTGGTCATAGCTTTACCTCCTTTCTTTACAGACAGTCAGTGCTGCCTGTTACTGATTCACGAGGTTGTTCACGTCCTGGCGGACGATGTCCACCAGCGGGTACTTTTGCAAACTCACCAACCCGGCCGCGACCGCAAAAATATCGCTGTCCGCGGCATCCGGCCGGATATTCGCAAACGTCCGCAGCCGGGTTACCGGACTGCCGGCGGCGTTTACGCCGGTCTGCACTTTGATAACCAGTTTACCGCTTTGCGGCATTGTTACCACAGCCATGCCGATCACCTCCTTTCACTCTCCTACATTCCCGGGAGGCGAGTTTTTAAACGGGCCAGTCCCCGCACCCGCAAACCGTAAACAGCCTGGGGTGACACTTTGAGCTTAGCGGCCACCGCGGACAATTTTTCTCCGTTAAGCAGTGTCCCGACGATAGCCAGCCGCTGCTTCTCAGGCAGCGCCATTACCGCCTGCCTGAGTTCGGCCGCGAGCATTCCCCGCTCGACATCTGCCGCCACATTATCAGCAGCCGGCAGACCGGCAAACAGATCTGTTCCTGGTTCTCCGGCCTCAGCCTCACCGCCGCTGTCCAGCACCATTTCCTGCTGCCAGCGCCGCCGTTCGCGCTTAAATAAATTCCAGACCGCATATTTGACCCGGCTCTCAACATACCCGGCAAACCGGACCCCGCTGGCCGGCTCATAGGTTCTGACCGCCGTCACCACCGCCAGCCAGGCTTCCGCCGTGGCCTCCTCTTTACAACTTGCCAGATGGGCCTGGGCCGGCATACTTTTTCACCAAGCCGGCAAAGCGCCGGCAAATCTCAGCAAACGCTTCGCCGCCGTCTGCTTCCTGCCGGGCCGCCTCGACCAACTCTTCCAAACTCATATCCTCACCTGTCGGCGAGGAACCGGTTCCTCTCTAAAATTAGCGCTTGGCTACAGAGTATGCTATCGGAACATTAAAGACAAAAACCGACCTGGCACCAGTCAGAGACTGAATCAGGTCGGAATGACAAAAACCGGATAGTAAGCAGTATCCGGTATGCAAATAAATATTCAGTTTACAGTCCAGTCGTAAAGTAATATTCGGCCGTCTTATGCCTTGCAGCATGAATCGTCCCTGGGGAAGAGATTGCCGTGCTTCACTCGCAATGACTTAATATTGCCTATGTCTCACCTGGATTTTAGTCATGACTACGCCCCGGTTAACTCCAGCCACTTTTCATATTTTTCATCCAGTGCGGCTTGCCGGGCGGCATACTCGTCCGCCAATTCCCGGCTGAGTACGGCATCGGCATGACTGGCCGGATCATTCAGCCTGGCTTCGAGCGCAGCCAGCTCATGTTCCAGCAGGGCGATCTCTGCTTCCAGCTTTTTAGCCTGCTTGGCGGTATCGGGCTGCCGCCAGCCACTTCCCTTGCCGGCGCCGTTCTCAGCCGGCGGCTCCGGCTTGCCAGGCTGTTTTTTCGCCGGCAGAGCGGCCCGACTGCTGCTAGCAGCCTGGGCTGCCGCTTTTTCGGCGGCAGCCTTTTTGTCATGGTAGTAGCTGTAATTGCCGGCATATTCAGCCAGCTGTCCGTCAGCCAGTTCCACAATACGGTTGGCTACTTTATCGAGAAAATACCGGTCATGCGATACCGTCAGAAAGGTGCCGGGAAAATTCATAATGGCTTCCTCCACCGCTTCCCGCGCCGCGATGTCCAGGTGGTTGGTCGGTTCGTCCAGAATCAGGAAATTTGCGCCGGTCAGCATGAGTTTCAACAGGGCCAGCCGGGCCTTTTCCCCGCCGGAGAGATCGCCGACCAGCTTATACACCTCGTCGCCCCGGAATAAAAAAGCGCCGAGATAATGCCGCGTCCGCTCCTCGCTGAAGGCAAATTCGCGCATCACCTCATCCAGCACACTGTTCGCAGCTGTCAGCGTTTCGTGTTCCTGGGAAAAATAGCCCAGCCGCACCCGGCTGCCCAGTTTAACCTTGCCGCGTTGCGGCGACAAGTCGCCGGTCAAGAGTTTCAGCAGCGTTGTTTTGCCGGCGCCGTTGGCGCCTACCAGGGCTACCCCGTCGCCGTGCCGGACTAACAGCGACACTCCGTTCAGCACGGTTTTCTCCCCGTAGCCGGCCTGGACCTCGCCCAGTTCTGCCACCCGTTCAGCGCACTCAGCCGGGGGATTGAAGGCAAAAAAGTCAAAACCGGTCATATCTTCCGGCCGGCTGAGGCGGGCCAGGCGGTTAAGCTGGCTCTGGCGCCCGCGGGCCTGTTTGGATTTAATCCCGGCCCGGTAGCGGTCAATATAAGCTTCGGTTTTGGCAATCAAAGCCTGCTGTTTGGCATAGGCTTTCTCCTGGGCGGCCAGCTTTTCGGACTTTTTCTCCAGGTATTCGCTGTAATTGCCGGTATAGTCGGCGACAGCATCGCCTTCAATCGCCAGAATCCGGCCGGCCACTTTATCCAGAAAGTAACGGTCATGGGAGATGACCAGCACAGCGCCGGTATAGCTCAGCAAATACTCCTCCAGCCATTCCACCATGGCCAGATCCAAATGGTTGGTGGGCTCGTCCAAAAACAAAAAGTCAGGCTGGCGCAGCAAGGCCCGCGCCAGGCAGATGCGGGTCTTCTGCCCCCCGGAAAACTCATTCGCCGGCCGAAGCAGATCCGCGGCCGTAAACCCCAGGCCAAACGCGATCCGTCGCACCGAGTTTTCGTATTCGTAACCGCCGCCGCGTTCGAAGCGTTCGACCGCCTGGGCATACGCTTTCATCAACTTATCAAGTTCACCGGCGTCCTGTTCCGCGGCAATGGCGGCTTCCAACCGGCGCATATCCGCCTGCCAGCCCAATACGTCGCCATAGGCGCCAACCAGTTCGTCGTAGAGCGTAGACTTGCCTACCTCGGTATCCTGCTCCACATAGCCAATCCGTTCGCCGGCCGCCAGCGTAACCGAACCGCTGTCGGGCTTTTCCAGACCCAGCAGACAGCGGACCAGTGTTGTCTTGCCCGCGCCGTTCGGCCCGATCAGGCCAACCTTGTCACCGCGCCGCAGCTGAAAGCTGATATCGGTAAAAATTGTTTGTATCCCATAGGCCTTGCTTAGACCCCGGACTTCTAAAATACTCATGTGCCACCTCAAAAATAAAATCATAACTATTGTACCGGTTAACCGGCCTATGCACAAGAGCCGGCAAACGATAATATCTGCGCTTGTAAATAAATTACTTTTCTGTTACTATAATAACAGAAATAGAACATATGTTCTTATTCAGGAGGTATATCTTATGCTTTCCGAATTGCCTGTTCCCCGACAGATTGCCGCCATTATCCCCTACTATGGCCCTGCCGGCGACAGCACCCGCATCATCACCCGGGACGGCGGCCTTGTCACACTTACGGCCCGCATCCGCACCATAATCCGGCAGCTCGCCCAAAGCCGGGCTGTGGATCTTGTCGCCCTGAAAACCAATGCCCGCCTGGCCACAGCGCGCAAAAATCTTTCGCCACTGCCGCTGGCGCCGGGGCTTGTCCTGGCACCGCTAAAAATCCGCCGGCCGCGCATTAGCGGCGACATTACCACCGGCTATGTTAATATCTATGCCACCGCTGCCGTCAAAGCCAACCCGCACCAACCGTATCAGGCCACAATTATCCTGGCAGGGGCGACAGAACTGCCTGTCATGTGGTCGGTGGCTACCGTCCAGCGCCAACTGGCCCTGGCCCGTCTGGCTGCCGGCGCCTTGTCGTCCGGCCCGTCACCGTTCACCGGCGCGTTCCGGGAAGATTACGCAGGTTATGCCCCTGAACTGCTGACCCTGGCGGTAAAGCTGGTAGACGTTTTTAATGAAATAGTATGTATGAAACAAAAACAATGATACCACGTAATTGTATACCTGGTCAGCCGTCAATCCGGCCGCGCATGGCCACATCCCGCTGATTCTGCCGGAGCAGCGAGGACACCACCGCCATAAACTCTTCCCCTTTCAGGCGGTTAGTCAAATCCAGCACATGGACCACCGCCCCCCGGCACAGCGGCAAGGCTTCGGCGACTGGCCGCAGCGACCGGGCCCCGTTAAATACTGTCAGAACCGGCATTTCCGCAGCCAGGCGATAGAGAATCACGGGCGTTAAATCATCGGAACCGCAGTCCACTACCACGGCATCGTATTCATGGCCGCCATCGGCCATTTCATTAACCAAATACCGGAGCAAATCTTCGATCTCATATTCCATGTTGCGTACCAGAATCACAAAACTGGCATCCGGCAGGTGAATAAAGCGCAGGGTAATAAACCAGTTCCAGGCATCTTTAATCAGATACCACAATCCGTACAGAGCCAGTGACACCATGATCACGCTGACAGAATATGACAAAAACAAACTATCCTACCCCCTTTGTGCTGGGATAGGATAGTATATGCAATCTTGCGTTTAAATGCTACCCATTATTCAAGTACAACGATCTTATGCTTGATGGCGTACAGTACAGCCTGGGTCCGGTCAACGACACTGATCTTGCGGAAAATATTCGTCAGGTGGTTTTTTACCGTCTTTTCACTTAAATACAGTTGTTGGGCGATTTCCTGATTGCTCATGCCCCGGCCAATCAGCTGCAGCACTTCCACTTCCCGGTAGGTCAGCCGCTCTTCCTTGCGGCGGTCCAGCATGGCCGGCACTTCATGCCGCTTCTCCTCCTGCCGCGACAGTTCGCCGAACAACCGCTGCGCCAGTGTCGGATAGATAAAGGACTGTCCCCCGTAGACAATGCGAATGGCCTTGACCAGCATTCCCGGCTCAATGTCCTTGAGCAGGTAGCCAACCGCCCCTGATTTAATTACCTCCAGCACATAACTTTCATCGTCATGCATGGTAAGAATAATTACTTTTACCGCCAAATTGGCTGTTTTTAGCTTTTTTGTCACTTCGAGCCCGTTCATGCGGGGCATATTCACATCGAGCAACAATATATCAGGGCTCAGCGCCGCAACTTGTTTAATCGTCTCATCACCGTCAGCAGCTTCCCCAATCACGTCAAAATCCGGCTCCAGAGACAGCACGTTTTTAATTCCTTGCCGCAACAGCGCATGGTCGTCGGCAATTAAAAGCTTAATTGGCAAAATGGCTCACCTCCTGCTGGATACCGTGCATAATTGTCATTTGGTATACAAGTATGTATAATAATCGGATATTATGTTATGACATTCGCGGTCAATTACATTTTTCCTTCCAGCTGCTGCCCGACTTTTCGTCATTTACTGTGACGGCTCACTGCCAATCTTATAAAAAGCAAAATAAATAAAGACGCAGAGGCCGTATCCAGAATAATGTCTCCCAGCCGGCTGCTGCGCCCGATAACCAACCCTTGATGGACCTCATCACTGACAGCAAATAAAACAACAATCAGCATCGCCTTAACTGCGGATCTGCCGGTGGTCACATATAGCGTCAGCCCCAGCAACCCGTACAGGGTAAAATGCCCCAGTTTATGAATAATAAAGTCCGGGTTCAAAGTGATTATGTATGAAAAAAACCCGGAGCTGCCTAAATGAAGGGAATACCGATTTAGCCACTGAAGGTGGGGGGGCAGTTTGCCGTGAAAAAAGCTGAGGTGGGGAATGCTGGAAAAAAGGTAAATGACCAGCATGAGTACGATAACAGCCCCCCCATAAACATAGCGTCTCATTATCTAACCTCATATTTTGCAGAATATAATTTTCTCAAGTTCTGTTAAAGCTGCTTCTGCTGCTTAAGCAACGGTCCTAACAGCCGCTTATAAGCCTCTACCCCCGGCTGGTCGAAGGCATCGACGTCGGCCAGTTCCCCTTCATACGCAACCGCTAAAGCCAGCAGATACATCAGTTCGCCCAGATGGTAAGCATTTAGTTCCGGCAAAACAAACGTAGCGTTTAAGCGGCCATCCTTGATCAGCGCAGCAGCATTAGCCGCACGCGCCGCATCCAGCGCCTGACTAAGCGTCAGACCGGCAATCTCCGCCAGCTTGTCAGCCTGTGGAAAGGCATCTGGAATAACGGGATCGTCTTGCCATTTGGCAACCTGGACAAATTGTACAACCTTGTCGTGCTTGCCGTCCTGGTGCTGCTGCGTTTGGGCGTGCATATCGGTAGTGCCGACGGCGACAATGGGCGTACGGCCATAAAAAACCGGCCGGCCGGAGCGGTCGGTCCGCTTGCCCAGCGACTCAGCCAGCAGTTGAATGTACCATTCGGCCAGCGATTTAAGATAATCGGCGTAGGGCATGAAAACTTCAATGTTCCGTCCATACTTTTCCGCAGCCAGATATTTGAGCGTCGCATTCATCATCGCCGGGTTCCGCCAGATGTCACCAGGCCGGCACGCTTCATCCATAGCCCGGGCGCCGGCTAAAAAAGCATCAATATCAAAACCAATGCAGGCGGCAGTAATCAGCCCCACCTCAGAAAATACACTGAAGCGCCCGCCAACACCGTCCGGTACGCTAAACAGCGTCCAGCCTTGCTGCCCTGCCAGCCTGTGCAGCAAGGTTTCGCCCGCCCCTTGGGCCGGATCGGTGACAGCTACCACCTGCACCTGAATGGCGGGGGTCTCCTTGCGGAGGGCTTCATAAGCGGCCATGAAGGTGGACATGGTATCCAGCGTTCCACCCGACTTGGAAATAACGATGAGCAGCACGGTATAGGCGCCATCACTGCCGTGCAGCGTCTTGACCTTAGCCTCATACTTGATATGTTCCACAAGTTCCACCGTCCGGCGAGGATCGATGTTGTTGCCGCTGAAATACAGCTTGGGATAGCCTTGCCGCTCCTCACGGCTTTTGCTGTTCCAGAACTCGCCGCAATGCGTGTCAAACAGTACTTTGTTGCCCAGGTAAGAGCCGCCAATGCCGAAGGAAATAACGGCATCCACAGTACTCCGCACTGACTGGCCGAATTCTTTCAGGCGGGCAATGGAGGCTGGGGTGTTCAGATGTCCGTCCGCAATATAGGGTAATTGACTGAACAGGACCGGCTCCGGCTTGCCGTCCTTCGACAGGTGACCGCGTACTTCACCGGTGGCCCGCATGTGCACGACGGCTTGATGGGCGGCGGCCAGCCGGCCGGCAAGCGCCGCGAGATCTTGCTGAGTAACCTTACCGGGACCATATAGATTGGTATAGTCGAACGCAAATCCAGATGGAAGCGTCAATATTGTCGTCTCAGGCATATTCACCCTGGCCTCCCTCAAAAGTTGCCGGCTGCATTCCAATAGCCAGCTGTTATTTACTTCTCAGTCTTAGTAGTCACGCACTCCTTGCCCAGCGGGCTAACTGTTTTGAGCAAATACCGCAAAAATTTATCCCTGAGTTCAGGGCGCTTGAGGGCATACTCAACCGTAGCTTCCAGGTAACCCTGTTTATCACCGATATCATAACGCCGGCCTTCAAAATTATAGGCATAGACCGGCTTAAAGGCCGCCAGGCGGCGCAATGCGTCGGTCAGTTGGATCTCGCCGCCGCGGCCCGGCGGCGTGTCTTCCAGCAAATAGAAAATTTCAGGTTCAATAATGTAGCGCCCCAGCACCGCCAGTTGCGACGGCGCTTCCTCCACCGCCGGCTTTTCCACCAGGTCGACTGCCCGCCAGATATTCTCATTGACCGGCTCCGGTTTCACAATGCCATAGCTGGACACTTTGTCCTTAGGCACTTCCTGCACGCCCAGAATTGATCCCTGGTAATCGTCATACGCATCCATCAACTGCCTGAGGCAAGGTACATTGGCGTCAATAATATCATCGCCCAGGAGCACGGCAAACGGTTCGTTGCCGACAAACTGTTTGGCACACAGCACGGCATGCCCCAAGCCCTTGGCCTCTTTTTGGCGGATATAGTGGATGCTTACTTCGGACAACTCTTCCACCAGCCCCAGCAGGTCATATTTCCCCTGGGCTTTCAGGGTAAGCTCCAGTTCGACCGCCCGGTCGAAGTGATCCTCAATCGCCCGTTTGTTGCGGCCGGTAATGATCAGAATCTCTTCAATCCCGGACTGAATGGCTTCCTCAATAATGAACTGAATAGCCGGTTTATCAACAATCGGCAACATTTCCTTCGGCTGCGCCTTGGTGGCCGGCAAAAAGCGGGTTCCCAGCCCCGCCGCCGGAATCACAGCTTTCCGTATTTTAC
>JAEZQV010000057.1 GCA_023441125.1 Bacillota bacterium | reverse complement strand
CGACACGCGTGCCAAATATCAGGAAAACGCCGGCACCGATTAAGCCAACGACCGGGAATAGTTTCCGGCCCCTGTTGTTGCCGAATTTTTTTGCCGCCCGGTCGGCCAGAATACCGCCAAGCGGGTAGGCAAGCATGGCAAACATATACGGGATCATGGTCATATAGCCGCTCTTAACCAGCGTAAACCCACGGCCATTGACAAAATACGTGGGCAGCCAGGCAAAAAACAGAAAAAAAAGATAATTACTGGTAAAATAGGCCAGGGCCGAGGTCCAGACAGACATATTCCTAAAGACTTCGCCTGGTGTCACGGCAGCAGCTGCATCGGTTATTTCCGCCGGCCCCTGCTCGGCTCTGATGTATTCGATTTCCTCCTTGGTAATGGCAGGGTGCAACTCCGGTTGGTTTTTGCCTAACTGGTTCCATAACACGATCCAAATAGGACCTAAAAAGGCGAAGGCGTAAAATACAGTTTGCCAATCATAATTTTGCATAAAAAAGATGGCCAGCGGCATGGTAAGCGTTATCCCCATCGGCGTGCCAATCATAACAATTCCCTGCGCCGTCGCCGATTCCTTTTTGGGAACCCACTGGGCCAACAGCGATCCGTTGCAAGGCAAGATTACCCCCTGGCCTACGCCCACAATCGCGCGCAGCAGAATCAATACACCAATGGAAGAAGACAACGGCGTCAGAAACGTAAACAAGGAATACAGTAAAATTCCAAATACCATAATTTTTCCACTGCCAAACCGGTCGGCTAAATAACCGGCTGGCAGCATGGTCAGGGCATAACCGATAAAAAAAGCGGTTGAAACCAACCCGAACTGGGTGGCAGTCCAGTTAAACTCCTTCATCATTACCGGCCCGGTAATTGACATGCTGGTGCGGCAAATATACATAACGCCATAACTCAGCAGCATCAGGGCTACAATGACCCAACGCTTGTTCCCTACCTTTGCATTCATAATGCTTCCCCCTTTTACTATCACTTAATTATCTCCCGCAAACCCAATGTTTTTCCGGTTCAGATACTGGCAAATACCTGCCTTTGTGGCCATACGCCGGCTCCTTTCTTTACAAATTATCCACTGGTTAAATTCCTGGTTGATCATATTCAATGTACTATACTTAATTATTTACAACAATTTAATAAGTTTAAATATTTTAAATATTATAAAGCAGAAACACACAGTCACTTCTACCCTTTAGCGGCGCTAAATAAACAGTTAGCCGCAATTATCAGGATTCTGGACAATATCCACATTCTTGCAGAATTGATTAGTAAAACTTAATAATCGCAAATTATGAAACTATCAAAGATAGATTTTTTATGTCAAGTATATGATTTTTTACAATTAGCAGATGATTCAATCTTCGAGAGGAAATTCACAATTCTGCCAGAATACTAGTTATCAGAATTATGGCATCATAAAGGAGACGCTATGGAACTATATCAGCTTAAGTATGTCCTGACCGTAGCTAAATATCGGAACTTCTCGCGGGCGGCCACTGATGTTTGTGTAACTCCCTCTTCTTTATCCCAGCAAGTAAAAAAACTCGAAGATGAATTGGGTGTCGTCCTCTTCGGAAGGACTACGCGTTCCGTTCATCTAACGCCAGCAGGCATCGAGTTTGTGGAAAACGCCAAGAAGATCATGCTGAACATTGCCGGAATTAACAAAGATATGCAAAAATACGTGATTGGTGAAAGCGGGCAAATTTCCATTGGCAATACACCGGCTTTGGGCGCTTACGGCATTACCTCGCTGATTGCATCCTTTCAAAAAACATATCCAAAAATCTCCCTGGAATTTCATGAAGCCGAATGCTTCGACTTATATTCACTTTTATATAGCGGAAAAATTGAGGTGGCGTTCCTTACCGCCTTTGGCCGGCATAAACCGGGGAAAATACCCTTGGAATCCTATCCCCTGGTCAATGACGAAATCGTTTTGATAACCAGCACCTCTCATCCTTTTGCCGCCAGACAGGTTATCGACTTGAGTGAGGCTGCATCGGAAACATTCATTTGCTTTTCCAGATCCTCCGGGCTGTATATAGATACCATTGAAGCCTGTAAACAGGCCGGCTTTGCGCCGAATTTCGGTTATGAGACCCAGTACACCGATACCGTTCTGGGGCTTGTGGCTGAAGGAATGGGCATTGCCATGATCTCCTCCCGCACAGTTATCGCTGCGCCGCGCAAAAATATTGCCATTGTCCGCTTTAAGCCGACAGCTCTTAGGACTCTGTCGGTGGTATTCCCCAAAAAACAGAAAATGTCGCCGGTTCTGTCCAATTTTAAAAACTTCTTTATACATTGGGCGCAAGAAAACGAATTTCGCGGCACACCATTTGACCAACCATAAAATACGGTAAGCAAAAAAGCCCCGACAAGCTGGCAGTATTTACGCAATTTTCGCACATACTGCCAACTTGTCCGGGAACAGGGTTATCTGCCGCCGCTTCGTGGTGTTGGCAGGCTTGTCACTCAGGCTTTAAAGTAATCCGCTATCTTTTCTAAGGGAACCACCACCAATCCTTTGGTTCTGATATACAAATAGATGCTAAAGCCTCGTTTGCAACGAAAAATGCACTCCCGGCAGATACTCCGGTCACAATATACATAGGCATCCTCGTCGGCCAGCGGAAACACCAGCGGCGGTTGCTTCCCGGCAGTGACATACTTGAGATAACCACCGGTGAAGGTTTGCAGTAAAACCCATTCCGGTTTATCTGCCGGTTGTTTGGTTGCCCAGAATACCTGCACCGCGCTTTGGTTAAAACCGCCCACGATCTTATAGTCCACACTGATTTCAGGCCACAAATCCTCCGGCTGAAGCGGCTGCAGCCGCTTCAGGGGCGCCGTGCAGCATAGCTGCTCCTGTTCCGCCCCATCATAGCCCAGCCCCTGGTAAAGCCGGCCGCAATGGCTGCAGCGATAGATTACAATATCAGGACATTCCGGCCAGGGTTTTCTGGCCGTTCTGCTTCTTCGCGGTCCAAATTCCTGTTCTGCCAAAATACAGCCCTCCCAATATAGGAAAAGGGTCATCAGCATTGATGACCCTTTTGCCTGTCCGTTGCTTGGTTAGGTTTAATCCAGGTATACTAAGCGGCCACCATGTTTGACAGTCTGGCGGGAAATAGTGATGCGCTGTACAGTGGGTGTACCCTCTTCCAGCCACATTGCGCGGGAGTCACGGTACAGACGCTCGGTGGGACCGTATGCGCAATCTTCGAAGTAGCCAATGCCGCCGAAGATTTCCAGCATTTCATCGCCGCATAATTTGGTAACCTGAATGCTAAACAGTTTGCACATAGCGGCTTTTTCTTCAATATATTCTCCCTTGGGGTCCTGTTCGTAGTCTTTGGCAAAGTCATACACCATGGTACGCAGAGCATGGATATGGGTAGCCATATCGGCAATCTTCATTCTAATAGCCTGCCGTTCAATAATAGGTTTACCAAAGGTTACACGATCGTGAGCCCGTTGCAGGGAAATCTCCAGCATTCGCTGCGCCATGCCCAAATTGCTGGCGGCAATGTGGACACGGGAAACCGACAGCGAGTGAATGGAGATATGCAGACCATCGCCTTCTTGGCCGAGCAGATATTTTTTGTTAACTCGCATGTTGGTAAACTTCAGGCCGGTATGGCCTGAACCGCGGCAGCCCATCATGTGGGGCATGGGAGTTACCTCGTAGCCTGGTGTATTGCAGGGAACCATAAAGGTGGAAAGGCGGTG
>JAEZQV010000388.1 GCA_023441125.1 Bacillota bacterium | reverse complement strand
CCTGCGGGACAATATGGTTATTTTCCCGGAACAAATGGTGCAAAGACCGCTGAATTATTCCATTGTCGACGAAGTTGACAGCATCCTGGTCGACGAGGCCCGGACCCCGCTGATTATTTCCGGTCCTGGCGAGAAATCGACAGACCTCTACTATGTACTGGCCAAAGTGGTGCCCAAACTAAAAGAAGGCGAAGACTACACCATCGATGAAAAGGCCAATACCGTTGCGCCGACCGAAACCGGCGTCGCCAAAGCCGAAAAACTGCTGAATGTGCAGAATCTCTATGAGAGCGAAAACATCGAGATGTCGCACCACTTTAATCAGGCGCTGCGGGCGCACGCCATCATGAAACGGGACAAAGACTATGTTGTCAAAGACGGTGAGGTCGTCATTGTCGACGAATTTACCGGCCGGTTAATGTTTGGCCGCCGCTACTCCGACGGCCTGCACCAGGCTATTGAAGCCAAAGAAGGCGTCAAAATTGAACGGGAAAGCCAGACTCTGGCCACCATCACCTTCCAGAATTATTTCCGGATGTACAAAAAATTAGCCGGTATGACCGGTACCGCCAAGACCGAAGAGCCGGAATTCCGGAAGATCTATAATCTTGACGTTATTGTCATTCCGCCGAACCGGCCGATGCAGCGGCTGGACCTGCCTGACGTTATTTATAAAACCAAGCGGGCCAAGTATAAAGCGGTTGTGGCCGAGATTACCGAACGGCACGGCAAAGGGCAGCCCATGCTGGTGGGTACAACCTCGATTGCCCAGTCCGAGGCCTTATCGGCCATGCTGAAAAAACAGGGCGTGCCGCATAACGTGCTGAATGCCAAATACCATGAAATGGAGGCCCAGATCGTGGCGCAAGGCGGCCAGCGGGGCGGCGTTACCATTGCCACCATCATGGCCGGCCGCGGCACCGACATCGTGCTGGGCAGCGGCGTGGCTGACCTCGGCGGCCTGCACATCATCGGCACCGAACGGCACGAAAGCCGCCGGATTGACAATCAGCTGCGCGGCCGCTCCGGCCGGCAGGGCGACCCGGGTTCTTCCCGTTTTTATCTGTCGCTGGAAGACGATCTGATGCGCCTGTTTGGCTCCGACAATATTGCCGGTATCATGGATAAACTGGGTATGGAAGAGGATGAGCCCATTGAACATGCCCTGATTACCCGTTCTATCGAACAGGCCCAGAAAAAAGTGGAAGCCCGCAACTTTGATATCCGTAAATACGTCCTTGAGTACGATAATGTCATGAATCAGCAGCGGGAGGTTATTTACAGCCAGCGCCGCAAGATACTGACCGGCGATAATCTCAAGGAAAATATCTTTAACATGATTGAGAAGATTATTGATCATGGCATGGAGTTGTATGCCAATGAGAAGCTGTACCCGGAAGAATGGGACTATGCCGGTCTCATTGAGTATTGCGAAGGCTATTTTGCGCCGGAAGGCGAGCTAAAGGCCGATGTTCTTGACAAACTGAGCCGGGAAGAACTGCGAGAAGAACTGGTCCGGGCGGCCGATGCCGCGTACAGCGGCCGGGAAGCGCTGTTTGGCGCCGACAACATGCGGGAACTGGAAAAAGTCGTTATGCTCAAGACGGTGGACGCCAAATGGATGGATCACCTGGACGCCATGGAAATGCTGCGCCAGGGAATTGGTCTTAGGGCCTACGGCCAGAAAGATCCGCTGATTGAGTATAAGATTGAAGGCTATGACATGTTCCAGCAAATGATCGAACATATTCAGGACGACATTGTCCGCTATATGTTCCGCGTCAACATTATTTCCCAGGCCCAGCCGGAGGATCACCTGCGCGGCGCTCATGCCACCCGGGGCGGGGCAGAGGACGAAGAACAGTCCCAGCCGGTGGAACCGATTGTCAATAAAGATACTACCGGCCGGAATGAGTTATGCCCCTGCGGCAGCGGCAAGAAATACAAACGCTGCTGCGGCGCCGGCAAATAATAAAATTTGTAAGCACGACGACGGCTGGGATACAGGCTGCGGCCTTATCCCGGTCTTGCGCTGTACGGCAATCGCCGTCAGGCAGGCTAGCGGGTGCAGTATAGGAGTTGAGAGAGTGCTGTTAGAAGATTTACGCGGGTCCATTGAGACCCTGGCTGAACGCCTTGATGAAATGAGGGCTTCTCTTTGACGTTGCCGGGAAACTGGAACGCATCGAGGAACTGGAAGATAGAATGAGTGATCCCGCCTTCTGGGATAACCCCGAGGCGGCGCAGAAAATCGCCCAGGAGGTTACCCGGCTGAAAGACGGGATCGGCACATACCGCGATCTGGCTGCCCGCCACAGCGATATGGCCACGTTATGGCAGCTGGGCATGGAAGAACAGGATGAGAGCGTGTATCCCGAGGTTACGGCGGCGCTGGCCGGCCTGGAGCGGGATATCGAACATTTGGAGTTAACGCTCATGCTGGCCGGCGAGTATGACAATAATAATGCCATCCTCACCCTGCACGCCGGGGCCGGCGGCACCGAGGCCCAGGACTGGGCGCAAATGCTGCTCCGAATGTATGTCCGCTGGGCGGAGAAGAATAATTATAAAGTGGAAACCATGGATTTTCTGGCCGGTGATGAAGCCGGCGTAAAAAGTGTTACCCTCATGATTGCCGGCCCTAACGCCTATGGGTATCTGAAAGCCGAAAAAGGCGTTCACCGGCTGGTGCGCATTTCGCCGTTTGATGCCAGCGGCCGCCGTCATACCTCGTTTGCGGCTGTCGATATCATGCCGGAAATTGACGACTCGGTGGAAATCGAAATTAATCCGGTCGATCTTAGGATTGATACCTACCGGGCCAGCGGCGCCGGCGGCCAGCATATCAACAAAACCGATTCGGCGGTACGGATGACCCACCTGCCGACCGGTGTTGTCGTGCAATGCCAAAGCGAACGTTCGCAGATTCAGAACCGCGAACAGTGCATGCGCCTGCTGCGGGCGAAACTGTTTGAACTGGAACGGCAAAAGCAAGCCGAGAAAAAGGCCGAACTGGGCGGCGAATACCAGGCCATCGAATGGGGCAGCCAAATCAGGTCCTATGTGTTCCATCCGTATAACCTGGTAAAAGATCACCGTACTGCCGCGGAAACCGGCAATGTGCAAGCCGTGATGGACGGCGAACTGGACTTGTTTATTGAGGCCTACCTGAAGAGTGAGTTAAACCGCTAGAAGTTTTTTCTAAGGGGGAAGTACCCTAATGAAACGTTTGACAACTTGGATTTTGTTTATTGTCATGGTAATCGCCGGTGTGCAGCTTGCCCTGCCCAAAGTGGTGTCCGGTATCGTGGCCCAGGGGCTGCAAGACCTGACCGGCAGTAAACAGGTAACGGCCAGAGTAGAGAAAAATCCCGCGCTGTTCATGCTGGGCGGCCAGTTTGACCGCGTTACCGCCGATGCCAGCGATGTTCAAACCGATCGGATCACCTTCCGCAATATGCATATTGCACTGGGCGGCGTAACCGTCAATATGCCGTCCCTGTTCACCGGACGGAAACTGGTGCTGGAAAAAGTTGATGATGTGGCAGTGACGGCTACGCTTACTCAGGAGGAAATAGCCGCCTATCTTAACAGTTCGGTCAAAGGCGTCAAAAATGCGGTCGTCAGTGTTACCGCCGGCAAGGTGGAGGTTACCAGCGTATTAACGCTGGGCAGCATTGCCCGTGTGGATGTCAAGCTGGAAGGCCGGATTGCCGGCGATCGTGAAAACCGGCGCATCAAATTTGTCGCCGACCGGTTCTGGATCAACAATTCACCGGTAGGGAGCATCGGCGGGGCGCTGCTGACCGAGGTGCCGCTGGTGGATCTGAAAAAAATGCCGTTTGGCGTGAATGTACGCGACGTCGTCATGGAACAGGGCCAGGTTGTTATTCATACCGATAATCGCGGTTAAACCGGGAATAATTAGTACATGAATATGAGAAACGAGATGTTTCAAAGGGTGGAGAGATTTTGTCAACCTTTCAATATAATAAACTGTTAATTGGCTTGATCCTGGTTGGTCTGCTGGCGGCGCTGACTATTTCGTGGCAGCGGCACGGGGTTGAGCAGGCCAACGCTACGGTTGACCTGGTTATGGAATATGAAAACATTATGGAATTGGCGCAAATCGAGGGCGTAGCGCCGCCGGAGCTCTTCAGCCGCTTTAAGGCAGCCGGCATTACTTCGCTGGCTGTTTATGAAGCTACGCTGGAAAAACTCAATAAAAGCGGTAAAGTTACTGCGCTGCCTGGTGCCGATCTCCTCCACCAGCACCGTACCGGCACGCTGACCGATCCCTTCTGGCTGAACCTGATCGCCGCCGGCAAAATCCAGGCTGAGGATGTCTATGTTATCGGCCAGGATAAGCAGGTCTTTCAGGAAGTTAGGAGTGATTTAAGCCGCCGTCTGGGGTCTGACCGGGTGAGTCTTTTAGCCGACGGTGACCGGCCGGTGTTAGCGGCCAAAGCTAATTTTGAAAAAGTTATAAAATGGAATCTTGGTTTGCCGGCTGATGAACTGGCGGCCGTGGAGAAAATGGGCTTTTACGTAGTGGCCCGGCCGGCCAACTATTTGAAAGTAACGCCGGATGATGTAAATGCGGTATTTGAACGCCTGGCCGGCGTCAAGAATGTTACTACTATTATGTTTTCCGGCGATGAGGTGCTGGGGTATCCGGATGTATTGCCGCTTACCGTCCAGAACTTTAAAGACCGCCAGCTGACCCTGGCGATGATTGAGCATCCGCTGCAACTGCAGTTTTTTAAACAGGAAGGTCTGCTGCCGGTCGCGACCGCCCTAAATTACAAGGCGGCCCGGGTATACTCAATCCCCAAAGACGAGCAGCCCAAGCTGAAAGTGGCTGAGGCTGTGCAGCGCTGGGCGGTTACCGACCAGGAACGCAATATCCGCATTAATCTGATGCGTAATTTTGAAAAACCCGAGCCCGGCAAGACGCTGCTCGAAACCAACTTAGATTATGTGTCCGGTACCCGGGACGCCTTGCTGGCTGAAGGCTTTACTCTGGGGCGGGCCGGTACCTTTACGCCGTATTTTGCCTCGCCCTGGCTGTTAGCGCTGGTTGTGCTGGGCGCGACGGCGGCCGGTGTGTTGTATCTGTCGCTGGTTTACCCGTTTGCCGTCCGCTGGCAGTACGCCCTTACGGCGGTGCTGGCGGTAGTGCTGATCGTTCCGATCCTGAAAGGCGGCGGCACCTTTTGCCGGCAACTGGCCGCGTTGGCCAGCGCCACTGTTTTCCCGGCCCTGGCCATGATCTGGCAGTTAGACCGCTGGCGCCGCCTGGAGGCCGCCGGTGCTTTTGACCCAGCGGCCGGCTTGGGCCGAATCATTGTCGCCGGGGTAGGCGCCCTGGTAATTACCACGTTATTTTCGCTGGCCGGCGGCTTTTATCTGGGAGCCGCGCTGAGCGATGTGCGCTTTTTCCTGGAGATGGAGATCTTCCGGGGGGTTAAGCTTACCTTTGTTGCGCCTATCATCCTGGTAACGATTGCTTACTTAGCCCGCTATAACTTATTCGGCGAGGCTCAGACCATCAGTCCCCGCAATCTCTGGAAGCAGGTCACCGGCATTCTGGACTACCCGATTAATGTAAAAATACTGCTGCTATTTGGCGCCGCCGCCTTTGCCGCCTGGGTCTTTGTGGGCCGTTCCGGCCATACGGCCGGCGTGCCGGTACCGGCTGTTGAACTTAAGCTGCGGGCTTTCCTGGAACAGGTTATGTATGCCCGGCCGCGGGAAAAGGAATTTATGATCGGTCATCCGGCCTTTTTGCTGGCGGTGCTGGCTTTTTACCGCCAATGGCCGCGGCTGGTTCAATATCTCCTGATTGTGGCTGCCACCATCGGCCAGGGTTCGCTGGTTGAAACCTTTGCCCATATCAGAACGCCGGTGCTGATGTCAAGCGTACGGGGCTGGGACGGGATGGTACTGGGGGCCGTAATTGGGGTAATTGCCGTAGTTTGTATCTATGTGGTCCAGGTTGTTGTGACCCGTTTGGGAAGGAGTCCGGCAGCCCATGAGTGATATTGTTGTCTCAGGCTATTACGGTTTTGCCAATGCCGGCGATGAAGCCATGCTGGCAGCCATGATCGAAGCCCTGACCGACATTGAACCTAATATTAATATTACTGTTATCTCCGGCAATCCGGAAGATACCAGACGGCGGCACGGCGTTGCCGCCGTGTACCGTCTAAACTATCCCGAGATTGCCAAAGTCATGACCAAAAGCCAGCTTTTAATCAGCGGCGGCGGCAGTCTCTTGCAGGATGTGACCAGTGACCGCAGCCTCTACTATTATCTCAGCATCATGATGCTGGCCAAAAAACTGGGCCGGCCGGTGATGCTGTATGCGCAGGGCATTGGCCCGGTGCAGGGGTCCCTGGCTCAGGGCGCCATGCGCTATATCGGCAATATGGTGGATCTGATTACCGTCCGCGATGAGGGCTCCTATGAGGAGTTGAAACGGCTGAAGGTGACTGCGCCGCCCGTTTATATTACCGCCGATCCGGTGCTGGCCATGCATCCGGTGGCTAAACAGATTGGCCGGGCCATTTTAAAGCACCATGGCCAGGAAGGTGTGGCCCCGCTTATCGGTATTTCGGTCCGGGAGTGGAAGGACTGGGGCCATTTCAAGCAGGTTCTGGCCCATGCCGCCGACCTGATGATTGAAGAATTGGGCGCCCGGGTGGTATTTATCCCCATGCAATACCCTGACGACCTGAGCGTTTCCCGGAAGATTGCCGGCCGGATGAAGCATCCCGCCGCGGTATTGCCCGGGGAATATACCACCAGCGAGCTGTTATCGCTGGTAGGCAATCTGGACCTCTTAATCGGCATCCGCCTGCACGCGCTGATCTTTGCCGCCGTCATGCATGTCCCGATGGCAGGCATATCTTATGACCCCAAAATTGACCGTTTTCTGGAAACGATCGGCGAACGGCACGTTGGCACCCTAAAAACGGTTACCGACGAGGCCCTGATGACCCGCATCCGCCAGCTGTGGGCTGAACGCAAACAGGCCAGCCCCGAGCGGGAAGACCGTATCAATACGTTGCGGAACAAAGCCTTTCAAAATGCCGAACTCGCGCTTAGCCTGGTGAAACAACAACAGTAGGAGGTAGCGATGGTGAAGAGAAAGTGGCTGCGAGACTACTTGGGAATCGTGCTGGGGACGGTAATCACCGCCCTGGCGCTGAATATGTTTTTAATTCCTAACAAGGTAGCCGCCGGCGGTACCAGCGGCCTGGCCACCGTGCTTCATCATACCTTCGGGCTGCCGGTCGGCATAACCATGCTGGCCATGGACATCCCCATGTTTTTGGTTAGCGTCAGGCTGCTGGGCGCCCGTTTCGGGATGAACACCCTCTTAGGGGCCGGCATATTGGCTGCCACCATCGATCTGACGGCCCCGCTGGTGCCGGTATTGACGCATGATCTGCTCTTAAGCTCGCTCTACGGCGGCGTTGTCGCCGGTGTCGGCATGGGGATTGTGTTTAAATTCAGGGGAACTACCGCCGGCACGGATTTGGCAGCGGCCATTATTAATAAATTAACAGGCATCAGCATCGGACAGTCGCTGTTAGGTGTTGACTTTTTTGTTATCGCCACGGCCGGCATTGTGTTCGGCAGTGCGGAACTCTCATTATACGGACTTATTTCTTTGTTTATTACCACACACATCATTGATCTGGTGCAGGAAGGCGCCAGTTCGGCCAAAGCCTTTTTCATCATGTCCGACTCAGCCGGCGCCGTGGCCGATGCCATTATGGCCGAGCTGGGGCGGGGCGTGACATTTCTGGCCGGCCGCGGCGCGTATACCAAGACCGACCGCGATGTCGTGTTCTGTGTGGTCAGTACCGGCGAGGTATCCCATATCAAGGAGCTTGTCTACCGGATTGACCGCCAGGCTTTCGTTATTGTCGCCGACGCGCATGAGGTGTTGGGCGAAGGCTTCAAAACGCATAGCTGAAACTGGCTAGAAGCGCCCATCTGCGTTGTTGCTTCTGCGGGCGCTTCCTCCAGCGTACGTCCAGTACGCTTACGGTCACGTCCTCGGCGCGCCTAGCAGCTGGACACTTCTAGCCAGTTTCAGGCCTTAGCATAATTAGGTTGTTTAGTGCTTACCAGTAAGAGTATATATTAGGAATATTGATTTACAGGAGGTTATGGAATGACTCAGAAACTTACTCCGCAGCAGCTTAGCGAGCTTGCTGGCCGGGCCAAATCCATCAGACGCAATATCGTACGCATGGTTACCGAGGCCAAATCCGGTCATCCCGGCGGTTCGCTGTCGGCGACAGATATTATGACTGTGCTGTATTTTGCCGAGATGAACGTAGCGCCGGACAAAGCGCATGACGCCGACCGGGACCGTTTTGTCCTGTCCAAAGGCCATGCCGCGCCGGTACTGTACGCCACTTTGGCGGAAAAAGGCTTTTTACCGGTCGAAGAACTCATGACCTTGCGCAAAATTAACAGCCGCCTCCAGGGCCACCCGGAGATGAAACACATTCCCGGGGTTGATATGTCGACCGGTTCGCTGGGACAAGGCTTAAGCGCCGCCAATGGCATGGCGCTGGCCGCCAAGCTGGATGCCCGCGACTACCGGGTCTATGCGCTCTTAGGCGACGGCGAACTGGAGGAAGGCCAAATCTGGGAAGCGGCCATGTTTGCCGCTCACTACAAATTGGACAACCTCACGGCCTTTGTTGACTTCAACGGCCTGCAAATCGACGGTCCGGTGACCGAAGTCATGTCCCCGCTGCCCATTCCTGAAAAGTGGCAGGCCTTCGGCTGGCATGTGCTGGTCATCGACGGCCACGACTATAGCGCCATCTACGACGCCATTCAGACCGCCAAAACAGTAAAAGACAAACCCACCATGATTGTGGCTAAGACCATCAAAGGCAAAGGCGTCTGCCAGATGGAAAACGTAGTCGACTGGCACGGCAAAGCCCCCAGCCAGGAAGAATGCAAACTGTTCTTATCCGTGCTGGATGGTATAGAAGACTGAGATCGATTTCTTAGCTGATAATAAAACTCCCGCCTCTACAGGCGGCTTAGGTTCTGTAAACGCATCCCGATGTTTCAGCTATAGCTGAAACGAGTTCACCATCGTCTCTTAGAAGTCTTGAATATATGCGCGGATGGTTATGAATGCCCAGATGCTAGGCGCGCCGAGGACGTACCCGCAAGCGTACTGGCCGTACGCTGGAGGGAACGCCCGCAGAACAACACCGTCGCCTATGAGACTACGATACGGTAGTTGGTAGGCAGCAGGCTTGTTGTAACAGCATCGGGCAGATGGGCGTTCAGAACCATTCGCCTACGAAAGAGGTGCAAAGCTATCCATGGGTGATCAACTTGCAACCCGCGAAGCCTACGGTCTGGCGCTGAAAGACCTAGGTGATCGCAATAAGAATATTGTAGTCCTGGACGCCGACCTGTCCAAATCCACCAAAACCAATGTATTTGCCAAAGCGCATCCTGACCGGTTCGTCAATGTCGGCATTGCCGAGCAGAATATGATGGGGGTGGCTGCCGGCCTGGCGGCTGCCGGCAAAATTCCCTTTGTTTCCACTTTTGCCATGTTTGCCACCGGCCGGGCCTTTGAACAGGTGCGCAATTCCATCTGCTATCCGCAGTTAAATGTTAAAATTGCGGCAACCCACGCCGGGCTGACCGTCGGCGAAGACGGCGCCTCCCACCAGTCGGTCGAGGATATTGCCGTGATGCGGGCCGTGCCCAATATGACGGTTATCGTGCCGGCCGATGCCACGGAAACGAAGCAGGTCATCGATTTTGCCGCCGAATACCAGGGGCCGGTGTATATCCGCCTGGGACGGGCTGCCGTGCCGAACGTGTTTGGCGAAGCCTATGAGTTCAAAATCGGGAAAGCGGCGCTGCTGACTGACGGCACGGATGTTACCATCATCGCCTGCGGCATTATGGTGGCACCGGCCCGGCATGCAGCCGAACAGCTTATTTCCCAGGGAATAAGTGCCCGGGTACTGGATATGGCCTCCATCAAGCCGATCGATAAAGCGGCCATTATCGCCGCCGCCCGCGAGACCGGGGCCATAGTAACCTGTGAAGAGCACAGCATCATTGGCGGCCTGGGCAGCGCCGTAGCCGAAGTGGTGGTCGAAAACGCACCGGTACCGCTGGAACGGGTTGGCGTGCTGGATACCTTCGGGGAGTCAGGGACGCCGGGCGACCTGCTGAAAAAATATAATCTTACCGAGGACGCCATTGTCGCCGCTGCTAAAAAGGCGGTCAGCCGCAAAAAAGGCTAAGCTAAAAAATCCCGCACATGCATATTTATGATGTATGTGCGGGATTTTGCGTTGAAAGGAGGGACCGTATGAACTCCTGGCGGGTTATTGCCCTGGGGCGGCAAGTCATTCGGCGGGCCGGCATCGGTTTAGTCGGCGTTATGGCGCTGTTTAAAATGGGCGGAGCCATCTCTACCGCTGTTTCCATGCTGGTATCGCTGGCTTTTTATGCGCTGGCTTTCGGCCTGCGGTTTGCCATCGGCTTCGTGTTGCTCCTATTGGTGCATGAACTGGGACATGTAGCTGCTACCCGTATTGTCGGGCTGCGGGCCAGCGGTCCGACCTTTATCCCGTTCATTGGCGCGGTCATCAGTCTGAACCGGCCGCCGGTCAATGCCAAAGCCACGGCCAACATCGCCATTGGCGGACCGGCCGCCGGCACGATCAGCGCCTTGGTGTGCCTGGCCTTTTACCTGTGGAGCGACAGCACACTGCTCTTAGTGCTGGCGTATACCGCCTGCCTGCTGAATCTTTTTAATCTAATCCCCTGTGCGCCGCTTGACGGTGAGCGCATTGCGGCCGCCATCTCGCCCCGGTTGTGGTGGGTAGGCAGTCTGGTAATCGGCATTGTGTTTCTGTATACCTATAACCTGCTGGTGCTGATTATTTTTTTGTTTTCCCTGATTGAATTATGGCGTAATGACGAGGGGGACCACGACGGCTATTATCAACTCACGGCTGCGCAGCGGCTGCAAGTGGCCTGGTGGTATTTCGGGCTGCTCAGCGTGCTGGGGGTAACCACCCTCTACACCCTGGATTTGCTAAAATAATGCATGGTAAAATATGTAAAAACGACAATTATTCTTATAGAAAAAAGCAGGTTTTTCATGACTCATGTCGAATACCATTATTGTTTTGTTCTCTGACTATATAATGGAGGTACTCTAGTATTGATTTACATGAGTGAAGTGTCGAAAGTATATGGCAATGGCTCGGTTGCACTGGCAGATGTTTCCGTTGACATCGACAAAGGCGATTTTGTGTTCGTAGTTGGTCCGAGCGGTGCCGGCAAGTCGACATTCATCAAGCTGGTTTTCCGGGAAGAACTGCCCACCAGCGGCCGGCTGGTAGTAAACGGGCGCAATGTGGTGGATATGCTGCCGAAGCAGGTGCCGTATCTGCGACGGAATCTGGGGATTGTATTTCAGGATTATCGCCTGTTACCAAATAAAACCGTGTATGATAATGTGGCGTTTGCCATGCAGGTTATTGAGGCGCCGCGCCGGGAGATCCAAAAACGGGTACATAATGCGCTGGATTTAGTAGGCCTCAGGCACAAGGTGCGAACCTATCCGTCGGAATTGTCCGGCGGGGAGCAGCAGCGGGTGGCCATTGCCCGGGCCATTGTCAACAACCCGGTGATCGTGATTGCCGACGAACCGACGGGCAATCTGGACCCGGAAACTTCCTGGGATATCATGAAAGTTTTTGATACCATTAACAAAGCCGGCACCACGATTGTTATGGCCACGCACGACAAAACCGTCGTCGACGCCATGCGCAAACGGGTTATTGCCATTGAACGAGGCCGTATAGTCCGTGACCAGGTGAAAGGGGTATACGGCTATGAAGATTAGGACCTTTGAATATTTTATCCGCGAGGCGGTTTCCTCGCTGCGGCATAACGGGCTTATGAGCATTGCCTCGATCAGTACGGTGGCGCTGTCGCTGCTGATTCTCGGCATCTTTCTGGTAATGGTGCTGAACCTGAACCATATCGCCTCTACCCTGGAAACCCAGGTGCAGATTACGGTGTATCTGGAAGACGGCCTGTCCGACCGGGACATGCGGGAAATTGGCACCCGGATCACCAAATTCAGCGGGGTTACCCAAGTCATGTTTGTTGACAAGGACCAGGCCATGGCCAAGTTTAAAGACCGGTTGGGCGAGCAGCAGGGGTTACTGACGGCGCTGGGGGATACCAATCCTTTGCCGAATTCTTTTGAAGTCAAGGTGGACAAGCCCGAGTACGTGAAGCCGGTGGCCCAGGCCGCCGGTCAGCTAAAAGGCGTGGAAACGGCTAAATACGGTCAGGAAGTGATCGAACAGCTCTTCAGCCTGACGCGAATGATCCGGATCTTTGGGTTGGTCCTGATTGTCTTTTTGGCGTTAGCCGCCCTGTTCATTATTGCCAACACCATCCGGATCACGGTGTTTGCCCGCCGCAAGGAAATCGGCATCATGAAATACGTGGGCGCCACCGACTGGTTTATCCGGCTGCCGTTTATGATTGAGGGCATGATCCTGGGCTTTGGCGGCGCGCTCTGCGCCGTGCTGGTCCTGAGTCAGACCTATAGCGCGCTCACGGAAAAAGTATATGAATCACTGGCTTTTTTGCCGTTGATTCCTAAATACCCGTTTTTACACAATATCAGTATTATCCTTCTGGTGGTGGGTACCGCCATTGGTGCGTTGGGCAGTACGATTTCCCTGCGCCGGTTTATGAGGGTGTAGTTGTAAAGGGTCTGGGAGGGAGAAGAGTGCGGATTAAAAAAAGTGTTTCCCTAGGACTGGCTGTCGTGTTTGGCGCTTCGGTGCTGGGAACGGCGCTGGCCGATGAGATCGGTGATAAACAAAGACAATTGCAGGGTGTCCAACGGCAGTTGGAAAGGCAGCAAAACAGGGCCGCAGAAGCCCAGCAGCAGGTTGACAGTGTCTCCGGCCAGCTTGAGGTCATCCAGGGGGATCTGGATGCGGCCGCCGGTGAGTACAATACCGCCGTCGCCAAGCTGGAAGCCACTGAGCAGCAGATAACGGCCAATACCGAATTACTCGCCCGGGTAGAAAAAAATCTGGCCGAGCGCACGCAGATCCTCAATAAACGCATGCGTGACATCTATAAAAACGGTCAGGTCAATTATCTGGATGTATTGTTTGGGGCCACTGACTTTGCCGATTTTACGACCCGGGCCGATTTGCTGAAAAGGGTGTTCAATCAGGATCTGACCCTGGTGGCCCAGGTTAAGGCCGAACGGGAGCTCGTTGTCCAGAAACGGGCCGAGCTGGACCGGGATAAGGCCGCGATTTCCGAACTGAAAGCACAAGTGGCCGCGAAAAAGGAACTGATTCAAACCCGGAAAAAAGAACGGGAAAAGGTGCTGGATGCGGCGGTAAGCGAACGGGATACAGCGGAACGGGCCTACCAGGAATTGATGGAAACATCACGCCAGATCGAGCAAATGATCCGCAATATCCAGTCCGGCAAACAGGTAGATGGGCCGGTCGGCAGTACCGGCTCGCTGATGTGGCCGGCTTCCGGGCCGATCACGTCCCCGTTCGGCTGGCGTACCCATCCGATTTTTGGGACCCAGCTGTATCACAGCGGTATTGATATTGGCGCCGATTACGGCGATCCGATTGCCGCGGCCGACAGCGGCGTAGTTATTTACAGCGGCTGGATGGGCGGCTATGGCAAAGCCGTAATCATTGATCACGGCGGCGGCATATCCACTTTATACGGGCATAATTCCGAACTGCTGGTGTCGGAAGGTGCCCGGGTGCAGAAAGGCCAGATCATTGCCCGCTGCGGCGCTACCGGTTATGCCACCGGGCCGCATCTGCATTTTGAAGTGCGGGAAAATGGTACGCCGGTAAGCCCGATGGGGTATTTGCCGTAATTTGGCCGCCCGCTTGCTGGGTTGTTTTACCTGCTGCGGACGTCCCGCATATTAATGTACCGTTTGGCATATAGTTAGATATATATTGGGTAATCAAACTGGGTTGGAGTGGACTCGCGGCTGTCAAATATGCGAACCTCGAACTCACGATTTCAGCGAGGTGTATTGATGAGTCGCCGTAAATTAATTTTTGGTGCAGTATTATTGGTCTTAGTGACTTTCTTAACGACATCGGCCGGATTCTTGTACTTGATGAATGCCTGGTCCTCTGATGTTGTCAGCACACTGCGCGTACTCAGGGCGCTGCAGGTTGTAAAATCCCGTTATGTGGAAGACGTGCCTGTGGAAACGCTGATGGCCGGGTCCATCAAAGGCATGGTTAATTCCCTGAATGACCCCCACTCGGTGTATATGGACGCCAAAATGTTCAAGGAGTTTATGATTGAAACCGAGGGTTCGTTTGGCGGTGTCGGCATTGTGATCGGCACCAAGGACAAACAACTGATCGTGGTCGCCCCCATTGAGGGAACCCCGGGTGAACAGGCCGGCATCAAAAGCGGCGATCAAATTGTCAAGATTGACGGTCAGGATACCAAGGATCTGGCCTTGGATGAAGCCGTCAACAAAATTCGCGGGCCCGAAGGCAGTCAGGTCGTCCTGACCATCAAACGGGGACAGGAAACCCAGGACTACGCGTTAACCCGTTCCAACATTCAGATTAAAACGGTGGCCGGCAAAATGCTGGATAATAACATCGGCTACATTCGCATCTCCATGTTTAATGAAAACACCGGCAACGATTTTGTCCGCAAACTGCAGGAACTGGAGAAGCAGGGCATGAAGGCCATCGTGCTTGACCTGCGTGATAACCCGGGCGGCTTGCTGGACGAAAGTGTCAAAGTGGCCAGTCAGCTGGTGCCGAAGGGGCCGGTCGTATCGGTGGTTACCCGTGATGGCCGGCGGGAAACGCATTCTTCCAATCTGGAAGCGCCCAAATATCCGCTTGCCGTTCTGGTAAACGGCGGCAGCGCCAGCGCTTCGGAAATTGTCGCCGGCGCGGTGCAGGATACCGGCGTGGGGACTTTGATCGGTACGAAAACCTATGGCAAGGGTTCGGTGCAGACGGTCATCCGTCTGGACGAAGGTTCGGCCATCAAACTGACGATCGCCAAATATCTTACCCCGAAAGACCGCTCCATTAACGGCGTTGGTATCGAACCGGATATTAAGGTGGAGCTGCCTGAAACCAAAGACAAGGATGTTCAGCTTGACAAAGCGCTTGAGATTCTGAAAGGCAAAATGTAGTAGAGCGTCAATAGGTTTAAAGCCAAATACCAAGGTTGGTTTATAGCTGCTATAAACCAACCTTAACTTTATTTTAAACCGTACATATGTTCTTGACAACCCGGGCAACAGGATGTAAACTCGAACTAAGTTGGTTAATCAAATCGTTATTGGCTACTATAATAATTGGCAGCAGCACAAAATCCGGATATTTGTCAGATCGCTGTATGAGGTGATAACAACTTGTTTCCCTGGTATGATATAACTTTTCTCGTTGTCCGCGGGGCAGTGGGCGTCCTGTTTGATATGAACTTCTGGCTGATATTAGCGCTGGTAGGCTTCCAGTACTGGCAGATGCAAAAACGGCAGCGTCAAATGTTCGGCGTTTGCAATTACAGCCTGCGCCAGCAGCTGATGCGGGCCGGCGCCTTCGGGCTGGTGGGCGGCATTACCGGCAGCTGGCTGCTGACCCTGGTCGGCGTTACCCTTAACCAGCTGGGTCTTAACTATATTTGGCCGGTAGCCTTGGCGCTGATGCTGATTAACATGCGCTTTCTCTGTTTTGCCTATGCCGGCGGGCTGGTGGCCCTGGCCAATGTTCTGTTTGGCTGGCCGGTGGTCAATGTCCCGCAGGTATTGTCCTTGGTGGCGGTGCTGCATATCACGGAAAGTTTCCTTATTGCCATCAGCGGCGGTTACAGCGCCATGCCGCTGATTATAAAAAAAGCCGACGGCCGGCTGGTGGGGGCTTTCAGCCTGCAAAATTTCTGGCCGCTGCCGCTGGTGGTGCTGGCCGCTGCAGCTATTCCGGCCAGCGATGCCCCGGGCGCTATTATCAGCATGCCGGACTGGTGGCCGCTGTTGCCGCTGGCGCTGGAAGCGCCGGCCGGTTCCAACTGGCTGTATGTTATGCTGCCGGTAGTAGCGGCGCTGGGGTATACCGATATGGCGATTACCAGTCTGCCGCAAGCGCGGCGGCGGCAGTCGGCGCTGCATTTGGCCGCCTACAGCCTCATTTTGCTGGCCGTGGCCTTATTATCGGCCCAATACTCCTGGCTCCAGGCCATTGCGGCGGTATTATCGCCGCTTGGTCATGAATTTCTCATTCAGTTGGATAATCGCCGGGAAATGGAGGGGCCGCCCCGGTTTGTGCCACCGGCCTATGGCCTGATGGTCCTGGACACCGTGGTGGCTACGCCGGCGGCTAACGCGCTGAAACCCGGGGATATCATCACCAGCCTGGCCGGCCAGCCGGTTAACAGCCGTTATGAGCTGGCTGCCGCCATCCGGTACGCTCCCGCGAGGTTTACCCTTACCTGGGAGCGTAACGGCAAACCTGTTAGTAAGAACCTGGCCTTTACCGACGGCGAGCGCCGGCTGGGAGTAATTCCGGTGCCGGACGGCGACGAGCCGTTCTACGCCGAGATGACAGCCGAGCGCTACGGTTTGTTGGACTGGTTTAAAGATAAATTTATGAAGCGGTAGAAATAGGTGATAACATATGGCAACCGTACCCAAGCTTAATACCATCCACCAGGAGGGCGGCATCCCGTTTCAGGTGGAGGCTCCCTTTGCCGCCACCGGCGACCAGCCGGCTGCCATTGCCCTGCTGACGGACGGCATTCGGCAGGGGGACCCGGCCCAGGTTTTGCTGGGCGCCACCGGAACAGGCAAAACCTTTACCATGGCCAAAGTGATTGAAGCCGTGCAGAAACCCACATTGGTCATTGCCCACAACAAGACGCTGGCCGCCCAGCTGGCCAGTGAATTTAAGGAATTCTTCCCCCGGAACGCTGTCGAATATTTCGTCAGTTACTATGATTATTATCAGCCTGAGGCCTATATCGCCCAGACTGACACGTACATTGAAAAGGATGCATCCATTAATGATGAAATTGACAAGCTGCGCCACTCGGCCACCAGTTCGCTGTTTGAACGGCGCGATGTTATTATCGTTGCCAGCGTGTCCTGCATCTATGGCTTAGGCTCGCCCGATGAATACCGCGGGCTGGTCCTGTCCCTCCGGCAAGGCCAGATCAAGGACCGGGATGAGATCCTGCGCAAACTGGTATCCATCCAATATGAGCGCAACGACTATAACTTTACGCGGGGCACCTTCCGGGTGCGCGGCGATATTGTGGAGATCTTTCCGGCGGCTTACGGCGAGAAGGCCCTGCGGGTGGAATTGTTTGGCGATGAAGTGGAACGCATTCTGGAGATTGATACCATAACCGGCGAAATTTTAGCCGAACGCAAGCATATCGCCGTTTATCCGGCGTCCCACTATGTCACTTCCCGGGAAAACATGCTGCGGGCCGTAGTGGATATTGAAGCCGAGCTGGATGACCGGCTGGCCTATCTGCGGGCTAATGG
>JAEZQV010000381.1 GCA_023441125.1 Bacillota bacterium | reverse complement strand
CTGTCATGGAGTGCCGGGAAATTGACGACCCGCCGGACTTTAGCCAGTGGTTTGCCTACGCTACGCTGTTGGAACGGGAGATGGCTCTCCGGCGCACCTTTACCGTGCCGGGTTTTGTGGCGTTAAAGCTTGGTTTTATTGCCCGCGAGCTGCCGGTTATTGTGGTTTCCCGGCCGGAGAACAGGCAATTCCTCGAAACGGCAGGCATGCTCTATGCCGCGTCTGTACAGACCGCCCTGCAACTGGCTGCTGAGAAAGTGGGGCGCCCTGATTATACCATTAGTATCATACCCCAGGCTGGGAATGTTGTTCCTCTGCGGACGATTTGGTGATTTGTATATTTATACTGGATCTTTTAATATTCCTGAGGATGTCGGCAGGAATAAGTGGATTGTCGACGAATATAGTGAAAAATCCAGTATAAATATTATCTAGGGAGAGGGATTTTATGCAAAAAAGAGTATTAGCCTTACTGCTCCTGGCAGCCATGCTGGCGTTAGTGGTTGCCGGCTGCGGCGCAAGCAAGCCCGCCGAGCAGGCCGCGCCCAAGGCCGCCGAGAAGAAATCGATTGTGATTGCCTACACTCCGTGGACAGGGTATGGTGCCCTGTTTGTCGCCCAGGAAAAAGGCATGTTTAAAAGCAAAGGCCTTGCTGTTGAACTGCAGTCGATCGAAGGCGTCGGCGACCGCAAGCAGGCCTTGGTAGCCGGTAAGATTCAAGCGATGGCAGCTTCCCTGGACGTATCGGTATCAGCCGCCGGGGAAGGCGTGCCCATGAAATTTGTCTGGGCCTTTGACGCTTCGAACGGAGCCGACGGGCTGATTGTGAAGAAAGATAAAGGCATTGAGAAAATCGCCGACCTGAAAGGGAAAGAAGTTGCCTTTCACCGCGGTTCCGCCTCGCATTTCTTTTTATCCACCTTACTTGAGAAAAATGGTTTGACCGATAATGATGTCAAAGCCGTGGACATGAAAGCCAGTGAAGCCGCTTCCGCTTTTATGGCCGGTAAAGTCGACGCTGCCGTTACCTGGGAACCGCATTTGGGTAAAGCCAAGGCAGCCGGTGAGACTGTGCTGGCCACGACGAAAGATACCCCGGGGCTGATTGCCGACGTGCTGGCCTTCCGGGAAGATATGGTTAAAGATAATCCGGATACTGTACAGGCTGTCGTAGCTGCACTGGCGGAAGCCACCGAGTTTATGAGCAAAAATCCGGAAGAAACCAATAAAATTCTGGCCGCCGCTTTTAAAATGAAACCGGAAGAAGTTGCCGCCGATATTCAAACTGTTAAGTTTTACGGCCTGAAAGACAATCTTGAATTTTACGGCACGCAGGAAAAGCCCGGCGCTATCTACGATGTGGGTAAACGGGCCGGCGACTTCTATGTCAAGCTCAAACTGCTGTCACAGGCGCCTGACCTGAATAAGTACATTGACAATACCTTTATTACCAAAGTCAAGTAGCAGGCTGGGACGGTACCGGGGCCGCGCTGGAGGCGTATGCGTTTCTGCGCGGTCTTTCTTACTTTATTAAGGAGGATACGTTTATGGTCAAGTGCAAATTTTTAACACCGAAAGCTGAAATTGTCGCGCCGCTGTATCTTGCTTTAAGCGCATTGACCTTCGTTTTGCTGGCAGGCCTATGGTCGGCGCTTACATATAGCGGCCTGATTCCCCCGATGTTTTTGCCGCCGCCTGATAAAGTGCTTAAAGACGGCTTATTGTTATTTTCCGAGTTTAATTTGTTGGACGATATCTGGGCCAGCGTTCTCAGGGTTTCGATCGGATTTTTGCTGGCCGCCGTTATCGCCGTGCCGCTGGGCATTCTGATGGGCAGCCTGAAGGTATGCGAAGCGCTGGTGGAACCACTCCTGAGTTTTATCCGCTATATGCCGGCATCGGCATTTATTCCGCTGTTCATACTGTGGCTGGGGATCGGCGAGAGCGAAAAAATCGCCGTAATCTTTTTCGGAACTTTTTTTCCGTTGGCGCTCATGATTATGGATGTGACGAAAAATGTGCCCCATGACCTTATCGATACTTCCTATACGCTGGGGGTATCCCGCTTTGGGGTATTCCGGCGCATCATCCTGCCGGCCAGCCTGCCGGGGATTGTTGATACACTGCGGATTGCCTTTGGCTGGGCCTGGACCTATCTAGTGGTGGCCGAAATTGTGGCGGCCGGTTCAGGGCTGGGGTATATGATTATGCAGTCGCAGCGGTTTTTAAAAACCGGCAATATCATCGTCGGCATTGTCGTCATCGGCATCATCGGCATTCTGATTGATGTTGTGTTTAAATGGCTGTATGCCAGAATGTTTCCCTGGATGGGCAAAGGAGGACGGTAGCATGACGGCTGTGACGCAGGAGAAATTACTCATTGAAGGTGTAAGCAAAATATTTGCCAGCAAAACGCGGCAGGTAACTGCCCTGGCAGAAGCCAGTTTTACCGTCAAACCCAGCGAATTTGTCACGATTTTAGGACCATCCGGCTGCGGCAAATCCACCATTCTTAAGATTGTTGCCGGCCTGGAAGCCCCTACCTCCGGCCGGGTGCTGCTGGACGGCCGGGAGATTACGTCGCCGGGCCGTGACCGGGGGATGGTTTTTCAGACCTATACACTGTTTCCCTGGCTGTCGGTACGGGACAATATCGAGTTTGGCCTGGAGGTTGCCGGTAAAACCAAAGCCGAGCGCCGGGAGGTTTCCGACCATTATATTGAGAAAATCGGTCTGACCGGTTTTGAGAACTTTTTTCCCCGGGACCTGTCGGGCGGCATGAAGCAGCGGGTGGCTATTGCCCGGGCGCTGGCCAATGACCCGGAGGTGCTCCTGATGGATGAACCCTTTGGCGCGCTGGATGCGCAAACCAGAACGGTCATGCAGGAATTGCTGCTGGATGTCTGGGATGAGTCGCATAAAACCATACTCTTTGTTACTCATGATGTGGACGAGGCTGTCTTCATCGGTGATACCATTTATGTAATGACAGCCCGGCCGGGACGCATTAAGGCCCGAATCGAGGTTGAGCTGCCCAATGAGCGGACCTTTGATTTAAAACTTAGTGCAGAGTTTATGAACATCAAGCGGGAAGTCATGGGCCTCATCCGGGAGGAAGCCTGGAAGGCAGCCAATACCAATACATAAGCGCGGAGGGACGCATCTATGAAAAATTTGTCCAGAATCACCGAAACCTTTTCTGAATCGGTTATTCGCGAGATGACCCGGATTTGCGACGAAGCCGGCGGCTATAATCTTTCCCAGGGCTTTCCTGACTTTGAAAGCCCCAGGGCTATTCGGGAGGCGGCCATTCGTGCGATCACGGCAGGTTTTAACCAGTACCCGGTTACCTTTGGCGAACCCGAACTCAGAGAAGCCATCAGCCGTAAAGTGCAGCAGTACAACCAGATAACCTGCGACCCCAAAACCGACATTACCGTCACCTGCGGAGCTACCGAGGCCATGATTGCCACGTTAAAAGCCCTGATCAACCCCGGCGATGAGATCATTATTTTTGAACCCTTTTATGAAAACTACGGGCCGGACTCCATTCTTTCCGGCGCCACACCGCGCTATGTGACGCTGTACGGACCGGACTGGCATTACTCGCCGGCTGAGCTGGCGGCTGCTTTCAACGAAAAGACCAAGGCCATTATCATCAATACGCCCAACAATCCGACCGGCAAGGTATTCTCCCGGGCAGAACTGGCGGAAATCGCCGCCCATTGCCTTGCGTGGGATACCTATGTCGTGGCCGATGAAATTTATGAACATATTCTCTACGACGGCGCTGAACATATCTCCATTGCCTCGCTGCCGGGAATGGGCGAACGGACGGTCACCATCAACTCCGTCTCTAAAACCTATTCGGTTACCGGCTGGCGGGTAGGCTGGGCCATTGCCGCGCCGGTAATTACCCAGCGTATCCGGAAAGTACATGACTTTTTTACCGTCGGTGCACCAACCCCGTTCCAGCACGCCGCCGCGGAGGCGATGGCCTTTGAAGCGGAGTATTATGACGGACTGAAAAGTCATTATCGGGAGGCCCGTGATTTTATCCTTAATGCGCTTAAAACAGCCGGCTTTATGTGCGAGTTGCCCCGGGGGGCCTATTATGTGCTGACTGATGCCGGCGCGATTATGGAGCGGTTAGGCCTAACCGACGACACCGCCTTCAGCCGTAAGCTGATTGAGCTGACCGGTGTGGCTACCGTGCCGGGATCGTCCTTTTATGCTGAAAAACATAAAGGCAGCCGTCAGGTTCGCTTCTGTTTCTGCAAAAAATGGGAGACGCTGGAGGCGGTAGCCACAGCGCTGACAACCAAGCTGCCCAGATGAGATCTAGCTGGTTTGAA
>JAEZQV010000374.1 GCA_023441125.1 Bacillota bacterium | reverse complement strand
CAGCAGCAGCGGGTGGCGATCGCGCGGGCCTTGGCCATGAAGCCCAAAATGCTGCTCTTTGACGAACCCACTTCCGCCCTTGATCCCGAGCTGGTCGGGGATGTACTGGAAGTTATGAAGCAACTGGCCAAAGAAGGAATGACCATGGTCGTAGTTACCCATGAAATGGGTTTTGCCCGGGAAGTTGCCGACCGGGTTGTGTTTATGGACAAAGGCTATATTGTGGAAGAGGGCAAGCCGGAGAAAATATTTAACAGTCCGGAGAACCCAAGAACCAGAGAGTTTCTGGCCAGAGTTTTATAAGGAGGGAAAATAATGATACTAAACTTTTCCAAAGCAGCCACATTATTAATTCCTTCTCTTTTACAAGGGTTCAGTGTTGTCGTGCAGGCTACGATTTTTGGTTTTATGCTGGCAACACTGATAGGAATGATTATTGCCATTGGTCGGCTGTCCAACATCCGGATAATTAAAGGGACTTTATATCTTTTTTTAGAGTTGATTCGCGGCACCCCGCTGCTGGTGCAGCTGGTATATATTTATTATGTAGTGCCGCTGCAGATTAACCTGATTGCCGGTTTGCTTGGCTATAAAACCGATGTGCAGATTGCGTCGCTGACGGCCGGCATACTGGGACTGGGCATCAACTACGGCTGCTATATGTCGGAAGTAATCAGAGCTTCGATACTAGCCATCGACCACGGGCAGACCGAAGCGGCGTTGGCGTTGGGCTTTGGCAAATATCAGGCATTATTCCGCATTGTTATGCCGCAGGCTTTGCGCAGTATTATACCGTCGCTGGGAAACTATCTGGTGATGATGGTCAAAGACACGTCGCTCCTAGCCTATGTTGCGGTCAACGAGCTGTTGCTGCGCACACAGACCTTTGCCTCGCAAACCTTTTTGACGATTGAGTCCTATACCTTTTTGGCGATAGCCTATCTCATCATCAGCGTGCCGTTGTCCTACCTCGTTAAATTAATGGAAAATCGCCTGAAAAACTAATGTTTAATCAAGTTATACCGCTCTTAATATAGGTCAGTAAACAAGAAGGGGTGGTTGAGTATCACCAAAAATAAAAAGATTTGCTATCACATAGTAATTTGCGGGTAAAAAGGAGAGGATGGTAATTATGAGAAAAATATGTAAAGGTATTACGTTGTTAGCACTGCTGCTGTTTACGGTGGCCCTGCTGCTGACCGGCTGCAGTTCTTCCGCCCCGGCCGAAAAAGCCGTAACCAAAAAAGATCCGAATGCCAGTGCCAAGCTAAACGCTTTACGGGAGAAAGGAGTCCTGGTAGTTGGCTCATCCAATGACGCTCCGTTTGCCTATATTGATGCCACCAACAATCAATTCTCCGGCATTGATTCGGTTATTATCAAGGAAGTTGCCAAACGGCTGGGCATTAATAAGGTAGAAATGAAGCAGATCCCGTTTGAAAACCTTTTGATTGAATTAAATAACGGTACGATCGATATGGTAACAGACGGCATGTACATCAAAGCCGAACGACTGGAAAAAGCGCTGTTTACCGATGTTTGGTACAAAGAGGGCGAAGCCGTTGTTGTTAAAAAAGATGCCAGTATTCAGAGCAAGAATGATTTAAAAGATAAGGTACTCGGTGGTCAAAAAGGCACTGCTTTTCTCGAGGTAGCGCAAAAATGGGCAGCGGAAGGCAAAGTAAAAGAAATTAAAATCTTTGGCAGCCAGGCCGAACTGATGATGGCTGTCAATACCGGCAAAATCGATGCCTGTGTAACCGACGGTATTGTGGCCGGCTACACCTTAAAACAGGATTCCAGCCTGAGCCTGCGCATTCTGAGCCCCTATGAGGCGGAAGCAGCCGGCAAAATTGGCGCTGCCCTACGTTTCGAAGATAAGGAATTTCTCGCGGAAGTGAATAAAGCCTTAAATGATATGAAGAAAGACGGCACTTTGCTGAATATTTTACAGCAATATGGTTTGAACCAGGATTATTTTGTAGCTGTTGAAGACGGAACAACCAAGAACGTAAAATAACACTGGCCCTTAACGGCTCTTTCCTGGCATGCTGGCAGTATTCGCTGAGATAATGTGAATACTGCCGGGATTTCCGGGAAATATTTTTTTATAGTAAATGCATAAAATAAGGCTTCAATTTTAGGAATAACTAACAATGAATTTCGATTGACGGGTATTGGGTAGTTTGTTATACTAAACAAAAAAGTAAGTGGAATTTGGTGGTAGAGTCAATGGAGACGCAAAATCATGCATACATTATGTGCGGTTTGCCGTCTTTTTTTTGTTTGGCCGCTGAGCAGCGGGTGGCATAGTAAGAGGGTAAATAAAGGAGGCATTAGTGACGTGAGAAATTGTGGGTTACTGATTGACGGCGAATGGATAATGACCGAGGAAAAGCTTAGTGTTGCCAACAAGGCCACCGGCGAAGTGATTGCTTTGGTGTCGGTCGCTGATGAAGGGGCGGTTAAGGCTGCCGTGGATGCAGCGGAAAAGGCCTTCAAGACGGTAAAAATGGAGCCGTATCAGCGCTACACCATATTGCTTAAGGCCAGTCAGCTTCTTCTGGAGAAGCAGCAGGAAATGGCGGCCATTTTATCGCAGGAGGTGGGCAAACCCATTAAGGAGGCCTTGGCCGAGGTGGCGAGAGCCCAGCAGACCCTGATTCTTTCAGCGGAAGAAGCCAAGCGGATCACCGGGGAAATGGTGCCGCTGGCCGGGGCGCCAGGCTGCGGCAACCGGCTGGCGTATACTATGCGGCTGCCGGTAGGGATTGTCTGCGCCATTACCCCGTTTAATTTCCCGCTTAATTTAGCCTGCCATAAAATCGGCCCCGCTTTGGCGGCCGGGAATGCCGTAGTCTTCAAACCGGCCACAGTCACCGCTTTGTCGGCCGTGCTATTGTGCGAAATTTTTGCGGCGGCAGGCCTGCCTGACGGTTATCTGAATCTGGTGACAGGATCGGGTGCAAAACTGGGCACCCTGTTGACCGCAGAGCCGCGGATACATTTTTACAGCTTTACCGGCAGCCCGGAGGTGGGGAAAACATTACTAAAGAATGCCGGCTTTAGACGGGTAGCACTGGAATTGGGCTCTAATTCCGCCAATATTGTTCATCATGACGCCGATATCACGGCCACGGCGGAACTGTGCGCCAAATACGCTTTTGCCAATGCCGGCCAGGTCTGCATCTCTTGCCAGCGGGTTTACGTACACCGCAGTGTGTATCAGCAATTTTGCGAGCAGGCCGTCGCTTATACGGAAAAATTAGTCATGGGCAATCCGTTGGAACCGGCGACAGACATCGGCCCCATGATCAGCGAAGAGGAAGCGGCGCGGACAGCCGCATGGCTTGCTGAGGCCGTGGCGCAGGGCGCTAAGGTTTTAACAGGCGGAAATTGCCGGGGCGCCTGGTTTGAACCAACCATTCTGACTGATATCCAGCCGGCAATGAAGCTGGTATGCTTGGAAGCCTTCGCGCCTGTGTTTTCGATTATCCCGTACGACACCATTGAAGAGGCAATCGGCTATGTAAATGATTCCGTCTATGGCCTGCAGGCCGGTGTATTTACGAATTCGCTGGATATTGCCAGGCTATGCGCCCTGAAGATCGAGACCGGCGGGGTTATTGTCAATGACGGCGCGACCTTCCGGACAGACAACATGCCTTATGGCGGCATTAAGGAAAGCGGTATTGGCAGAGAGGGCCCGCAATATGCCGTTAAAGAGATGACCGAGGAAAAATTAGTGGTGTTTAAATTCTAAACCAGGTAAGGGTAATAGGAGTTTTCTGTGTGGCAAGATGTTGGTAGCACGGTTTTTTTCCGCTGCACCGGCCTCTTGCCTGTACGTATTTTATTCGTAGCACGATATTTTAGCGGGAGAAGGATGTTCGTATGATCAGTTGCCGGGAAATTATCAGCCTGCCTTCCTTAGCCAAACTGAATATTGTCGCCGGCAAGTCCGGCCTGGACCGCTTGGTACGGTGGGTGCACTTTCTTGATTTGCCTGACGTCATCCCCTGGGTACAGGGCGGTGAACTGCTGATCATCACTGGCATTGGCCTAAACGGGGACCTCGACAAGCTGAAAGAAATCGTCCGGGGCATTATCCGCAAAAAATTGGCCGGACTGATCATCAATATTGGTCCCTATATTAAAGAAACTCCGCCGGCGGTTATCAGTCTGGCCGAACAGGCCGGCTTCCCTATTTTCGAGCTGCCCTGGGAAGTAAAACTCATTGAGGTAACGCGGGAAATAAGCAGCCATATTGTTATGAAACAAACCGAGGAACGCTCCATTAAGGATTTTTTGGAACAACTGCTCCTGTTTCCGCTGGCTGATCCGGAAGTGCTGATTCAGCGGGCTGCTTATTATGGCTATGAGCTGATAAAACCGCATCAGGTGGCGATTGTCAGTCCCCGCCGCTTAACCGAATTTTTGCAGACGCAAAGGCTGAAAGACGAAAAGGCGCTGGTGGCGCTGAAAGTGCGCCTGGAAAGTATTGTCCGTGACAGTCTGCAGCCATATGGAACAAAAATCATGCAAATGCTGCTAGGCGATGATGTGGTGTTACTGCTGCCGTGCGATCGTGACGATACCGGCGGGCGGCAAAATACCGCAATCCTAAAAGGCGTTTTTGCGAAGCTGGCGGACGAAATGCCCGGCTTGGCTGTGACGGCCGCATTAGGCGGCAAATTTGAGAATTTGCCGGAGGCGCGGAAAAGCTATCTGCAGGCCATTAAAGTCCTGCGGAACTTCGCGGCCTTGAAAACCGCTGCCTGCCCGATATATGCCTATGATCAACTGGGAATCTATAAGCTGCTGTTTGAGATCGGCGCTGACAAATTATCACTGTATTACCAGGAAGTCATTGAACCGCTGAACGAATACGACAGGAAACAGCATATGGATCTGGTCAACAGCCTGTTTGTGTATTTTGAGGAAAACTGCAATGCGGCCAGAACGGCCAAACGGCTATTTGTCCACCGGAATACGCTGGATTATCGCTTAAAAAAAATAGCCGAAATCACCGCCAGAAATTTAGATGATCCCTATGACCGCCTGACTCTGCAGCTGGGGGTTATTGTCGGCCGACAAATAGCCAATGACATTTTTACTTATGACGGGTAACCGACGAAGTGAATATAGCACAAAAGATTAGTAGTCTTGTTGTGAAGTGCTCACGTAGACGCTCCTTCCTGTCTGTGATACTATTAAACCATAACCAAGAGCTAAGTTACTTGCGAGCAATGGCGCTGAATGATATCCGGCAAGGATAGATTCGGCGTTTTTCTTTTTACAATTTCACGTTAGGGAGGTTTTTTACAATGTATGGAACAGAAAGCAAGACAGAATTACTGCTGCAAAGAAAAAGCATGGCTGTGGCCAGCGGGATTGCCAATTCCACCGGCGTGTTTGTGGAAAAGGCCAGCGGCGCCGTAATTACCGACGTCGAAGGCCGGGAATTTTTGGATTTCTATGCCGGTGTCGGTGTTTTGAACGTGGGGCATTGCCCGGAACCGGTTGTCAGGGCCATTCAAAAGCAGGCTGACAAGCTGCTGCATTCTTTCTTTGCCATTGGCATGTACGAGGCCTATGTGGAACTGGCGGAAAAGCTGAATGCCATCGCCCCGGGAGCATCGGCTAAGAAGACCATGTTCGCCAACAGCGGCGCCGAAGCCGTCGAGAATGCGGTAAAAATAGCCCGTCACGCCACCAAACGGACCGGCATTGTTGCCTTTGAATGTGCTTTTCACGGGCGCACCTTTATGACTATGAGCCTTACCAGTAAGGTCAAGCCTTATAAATATGCGTTCGGACCGTTGGCCCCGGATGTCTATAAGGTTCCCTCGGCGTACTGCTACCGCTGTCATTACCGCTCCGCCTATCCCGGCTGCGGCCTGCATTGTCTGGAAAACTTTGAACGGTTCTTTACGGCCGAAATTGATGCCGAGCATATTGCCGCCATGATTATCGAGCCGGTCCAGGGCGAAGGCGGTTTCATTGTGCCGCCGCCGGAGTTTTTGCCGGGACTCAAAGCCATCTGTGAGAGCAAAGGCATTCTGCTGATTGCGGATGAGGTACAGACCGGCTTTGGCCGTACCGGGAAAATGTTTGCGGTGGAAAACTGGGGCGTAGAGCCTGACTTGATGACGACCGCCAAATCAATTGCCGCCGGTGTCCCCCTCAGCGCCGTCACCGGCAAGGCCGGGTATATGGATGCGCCGGGCGCCGGCAATATTGGCGGCACCTATGGCGGCAATCCGCTGGCC
>JAEZQV010000334.1 GCA_023441125.1 Bacillota bacterium | reverse complement strand
AGCATAACCAGCACGGCTCCCAACGTACGGACAGGAATGGATACCAGCCAGCCGGATCTATTCTGTTTGGCCAAAAATCGCGTAATCAAATTGCATCCATCCCTAACAACCGAGATGTCTCGCGAATAATATCATAGTCATGATCATCTACCGGAAAAAACGTACCAATTTCGGTTGCGAAAATTCCCAGGGCGCCTTCTTCCTGATTGGCACTGAAGAAAGCCGCTTGTACTTTAGCGGCAGTATCTGCCGGCAGGCCGGCGCGGTAAGCCCAGACAGCGCCTGAGCCCGGTATGGCCTCCGAGGTTTGAATAACACGGTAATCTCTGTCTCCGACCAAGCCCTTGTCCCGCATATTGTTCAAAATAATACTCGATACTACGGCAGCATCCACCTGCCGTTTTTTTACGGCTAACACCGCGATGTCATGATGGCCGAGAAAGGTTACTGACTTTAAATCCTTATCCGGGTTTAAGCCAGCTTTAAGCAGCATGGCTTTGGGGATGAGGTACCCGGAGGTCGAACCCGGATCGGTATAAGCCAGGCTGCGGCCCCGCAGTTCGGTGACCTGCCTGATGCCGGAATCCGGATGAGTGATAAACAGGCTGTAATAGATCTTGCCGCTTTTGTTGTTCTCCGTGCCGGCAAAAGCCTGGGCACCGGCTTCCTTATGAGCCAGGATGTAGGAAAACGGTCCGAACCAGGCTACATCAATCTGCTGCTGGCGCATTTTGTTGATTACGCTCTGATAATCAGCAGTGACTGTCAGTTCGACCTTAAAGCCGGTCTTTTTTTCCAGATAGGCAACCAACGGCTGTAATTGATCCTGTGTCTTGGCTACGCTTTCGACCGGGCAGGCGCCGATACGCAGCACCGGCCGGTTGTCCACCGGCAAGCGTACCGGCTGCTGCGAAACCGTACAGCCGGCGGTCCCAATTGCTATCATCAGAATGCACAAACAAAACCCGGCCTTCCTCAGCCACAACAGGGCACGTCTATATACTTTGCCTTTTGTTTCCTTATGCATATCCTGCCGCCTCACCTGCATCCTTTTTACGTTGCGGCATTATCCAACTATCATTGCCGCGTATCCCTCAAGTATCTACGTTATAAATACCGCATAGATTTCTGCTGCTATTATCATTGTACGTGGACCAGCAACTGCATTTTGTTAAATTATTGAAAATTTTAGATTATTTTTTTGTTAAGTGCAAAAATGTAATACCTGGCACTGGCTAAACACAGGCACTATAGTGGCGTCAATAAAAATAGCTCAGCCGTGTTACCGGCTTGAGCTATTTTCTCGCATCACTGGCAATATCAAATTTTTTTCGCGCAGCTGCGAAATGTAGAGTTACAGTCCCAACGCCTGTAATTGCTGCAAAGATAGCTCTAATCCAGCCGATCAAACTGTAATACTTCTGGCGGCGTTATACACGGTTTTAAGGTTCTCCAGATTCATTCTTTCAAACAGGCCGCTGCTTGTCCCAAAAATCAATCCGCTGCCCGCAGCGCCGGCGGTTACGATCTGCCTGACACTCCCCTCAAGCTCAGCCGGGCTGCGGTCACCCAGAAGTTCAGCCGGATCCAAGTTGCCCCACAGGCATAACGTATGGCCATACTGGGCCTTAATCGCACTGAGGTCCATGCCGGCCAGCTGTTCGATACACTGCAAACCGTCAAAACCGGCCGCCACGATATCGTCCAGCACAGTCATCAGGTTGCCGTCTGAATGAAAGAAAATAGGCAGGCCCAACCGTTTGGCATACTCAACCTGGCGGGCAAGGGAAGGAAACAGGTTCTTGCGCAGCAGCGCCGGCCGGGCGATCACTCCCTGGTTAAAAGCAATGTCATCCGCCAGCAGAATGCCATTCACCCCATTAGCTGCGAGTTGCTCCATTAGGGCAATATTTAACTTTTCGACAGCGGCCACTACCTCGGCAAACTCGCCGTTAGTGCGCATCAGCCCCAGCATCATTTCCTCAAAGCCAAACAACTTGCTGCTCCAGCCAACCGGACCGTCCAGCACGGCAAAGGTGAACAACCCGGAATCGACCCATTGGGTTAAATCGGCAAAGACCAAGTCCCGCTTGTGGAGGGACTGCTCCGGCGGCGAAGCAGGGCAAGGGTGCAAACAGACGGCATCCAGCCCCATTGTTTGCACGAATTCCAGACGGTGCGCAAATTCGACAGTGTGCTCCCGGCATAAGTCCCGGACAATCTCATCGGTTATGACCAGTTCGGCGCAGGGCAGCTGATCCACCGGCCGGTGACTGATCGCGGCCCTAATTCTTGTTCGATGCTCCATAAGTGCCTCCACTAATTGATTCGCGGAAATGTCAGTGCCCGGGCAAACTCCCGCTTAAATTGCGGCAATACTGCCAAATCCAAATGTTCAATCTTTCCAGCCAAGGCTTCGGCCCGCCGGCGTTCGCCCGCCGATACCAGCGTCATGCACGCCCCGCTGCCGGCCGCGTTGCCAACCTGGTCGAAACGCGTCAGGGGCAGGTTGGGCAGCATGCCAATAGCGATGGCGCTTTCCAGGCGTAAAAATGAACCAAAGGCACCGGCAATGATGACCTGTTCCACATCGGCTGCCTGGACCCCCAGGGTACTGAGCAGAATGTTGATGCCACTGGCAATCGCGGCTTTGGCCAGTTGAATTTCGCCAATATCCTTCTGGGTCAGGACAATATCCCGGTCACAGCCGCTGGCAGCCTGTTCCACAACCACAAATTCAGCGGGTTTACCCTCTCCCGTCCGGACGCGGGCATGGGCCGGGTCAAGCCGGCCGTTGGGCGCAATGACACCGGCCTGATGCAGTTCGGCAATCAGGTCAATAATACCGGAACCACATAAACCGATGGGCGGTTGCTGGCCAATTGTCTGCCAGACTACCTCCCGCCCCTGGTCCAGCAGTTTTATTTCACTGATGGCGCCATGGACGGCCCGCATCCCCTGATAAATATGCGCGCCCTCAAAGGCGGGCCCGGAAGCGCAGGAGCAGGATGAAAGCAGCCGGCCGTTCACTGCCAGAACAATTTCGGTATTGGTGCCAATATCAATCCCCAGCACCACGCCGGTCGCCTCATCAATGCGGCTGGCCTGAATCATGGCCACATGATCGCTGCCGACAAAACCGCCCACCGGCGGCACCATGTACACTTCGGCCTGCCGGTCCAGTTTGAGTCCCAAATGCTCGGCCGTAGTCTCAACAGGCAGGACGGCCGCCGGAACATACGGCGAGAAGGCCAGCTGCTTAACAGGCAAACCCAGCAGCAAGTGATGCATGGCCGTATTGGCGACAATAACAGCCTTGCTGATCCTGCTAACGTCTATTTGCTGGCGAGCCGCCAGGCGGGACGCCAGCTGGTTAATGCCGTCGACGGCGGCGGCGGCTATGTGCCGCGCATTCGCCGGGCTTTCCATCGCAAAAGCCAGCCGGCTCATGAGATCTTCCCCCGAGGCGATTTGCGGATTTAAAAGTCCCTCTGAGTCCAGAATTTCGCCGGTATCCAGCCGCATAAGAAAAGCCGCAATTTTGGTTGTGCCCAGATCTACGGCCAGTCCAAGCGGTTGATAAGGCGCAGCGGCTGCACTGACATCCACAATGTGATCTTGATATACAGTAACGGCCACCTCACCGCCAGCCACGGTTGGTTCCACGCGGCGCAGCAGGTCCAGGCCGACCCGGATGCCGCTCCGGCCGTGCTGCGCTTTAAGTAATTTTATAAGCTGCTGCCACAGGGCGTAAGGATATTTAATCGTTGTCGGCTGCAGTCCGCTTAGGATATAGCGCTCCACGGGATAGTCAGGCACAATAGCCTGCCGGCTGCCTTCCACCTGTAATTGCTGCCGGCCGATCAGGGATGTTACCGGAATTTCGATTTTGCAAAAACCAGCCAGTTTGGCCTGGCAAGCCAAGCGGTAACCCTGTTTTAACTGTTCGCTGTCCAGCATTTGTTCTTCCATGATTGTCGGCGGCAACAGTTCCCCGGTTACCAGCCGCACCAGGCAACGTCCGCACAGTCCTTTGCCGCCGCAAGGCGCGCTGATGCCATGTTCGAACAGATTCAAGCCCTGGGCCGCTTCCAAAATAGTCTGCCCGGCAACCGCCCGGGCCCGTTTGCCGACAGGTTCAAAATCAACGGTTATTTGTGTGCCGCTTCCTTGCTCCAATCCAGACATATGTCCACTCCCCGCCGCGCATCGTCAACCCAAGCGTCTGCGCCGGTATATTCTCTTACCTTCTCGTTTACCAGACCGCCAATGAGAATTTTTATCCTGGTATTACGCTCCAGCAGGCGTACTAATTGTATCGTCCGTTTCAAGGCTTCGAAACCAGGGGACAGCAAAGTGCACAAACACAATATGTTTGCGCCCGATTCGGTCAGGGCCAGCATGAATTTATCCGGCGGTACATCCACCCCCAGGTCATACACTTCAAAGCCGTAGCAGCGAAGCAGGGAAGATACCAGATTTTTGCCGATATCATGAATATCGCCTTCAATCGTACCAAAAACAATTTTGCCAAGAAACGGTTTCTTTTCGGTAGGCTCTACTACCGGTCCGATAATTTCCATAATTTGAGAAAAAATCTCGGAAGAAAGAATTAAGTCCCCCAGAAAATACTCGCCGCGCGAATAGCGCTCGCCTACGGCCACCAGACCGGCGCGGCATTCTTCCACAATATCCAGCGGCGATATGTCGGACTCCAGCGCTTGTTTGACAAGTTTCAGCGCCAACGGTTCATCAAGCTCGCTAATCGCGTTACCCAAACGTTTTAACAAATTTATCGCTCCCCCTTCAGTGGTTGGATATCTGAAACTAAGGAGTATCTGTCATTACGATAATAGAAGACACCAATTCCCACTGGTTTGTTGTCACCGGTATAAAGCACCTGCTCCAGCCGCAAAACGGGTGTACCGGTGGTTATTTGTAAGAATTTTGCGTCAAACTCGGATACACTCTCAGCGGTAAGCGTGGCCTGACTCCTAACCGGTAAAAAATCGGTGTGAATGGCGATAATTTCGGAAAAGGCCTTGTACTGAAACTCATTTTCCAGAATCGGCCGGCCTTTCTTGTAGCACATGTATTTATGCTCAACAGCTACCGGCGCTTCATCTGCCGTCAGCAGACGGCAATAGTACAAAATGCCGTCATCCGTCGTCATCCCCAGTTGTAAGGCAAATTCCGGCAGTTCTTTACGAAACCGGACATGGATAAGCCGCTGGCCGGTTTCTTTGCCTTGCTGCGCCATATGAATATTAAACTCTTCCATTACAAACATGGCTCTGTCCAAAGACGGTCTGGATACAAAAGTGCCTCGTCCCTGCTGGGCATTAATCAGGCCCCGTTCGGCCAGCAAATTAAGACATTTGCGAACGGTTGTCCGGCTGAGTTCGTACTCGCGGCCAAGATCGTTCTCTGACGGCAGCGGTTCTCCCGGTTTAAGCTCACCGCCCAGTATCTTCTTTTCTAAAATTGTTGCCAATTGATAGAAGGGCGGTGTAAACGAATTTTTATTAATCCTGTCCATATAGTACTGCAATCCACCTTACGTTTAGCGTCATCAATATTTATCACAATTCTACGCCACACAATTTTTCCCTTCTCAGCAATACCTATACAACGCGAATAAAGTAAATTTTTGTACAATAAAGCGCAATACCTTGGCTGTGCAGCCCAGGAGTCCGGACCGCACAGCCATTAATTACATAAATTATGTTATTTGCTGCTTGCTGGCTATGCCGTCTGTCCGGCAGCCGGCGAACGCAGCATTAAAATTACTAAGATCCCCACAATCGGTCCAGCCGCCATCATATACCAGACAGTGCTGAAGTTACCGCTAAGATCGATAACACCGCCCAGGACCAGCGGTCCAATCATGGAAGCCAGCTGAAAAATGAAGTTTGCTATGCCGTTGGCCGTAGCTGCCCATTCTTTGCCGGCATACTCCGATATCATAATGGTTAGGTGCGGATTGGCAAAATAAGAGCAGAAACCATAGACAAAACCGGCCATATTCAGCATCGGCAGCGTGGTTTGCGCGCCAAAATAGACAGTCAGCGGCGCACTGACCGCATAGGCTACAATTAATATTTTGGTACGGTTACCGATTTTGTCGGATACCCAGCCCGATACTACCGGTGCGATTAAACCGCCCAGGCTGTACCAGATCAGGACCATACCGGCCTCCTGCACCGAAAAGCCCAGTTTCTTGATATAGGCATTCGCCCAGGTTGCCAGGCCAAGCTCCATCCACATCAGGCAAAAGCCGGCCGTGGCCAGCAGCACAATATTCCGGTTGGTGAAAAATACCTTAAGACCGCCGAAAAATGTTTTTTCGCCTTTCGCTTCATTCGAAGTTTTGACCAGTAAATAAATGAGCACGCCCAGTACTATTGTCGCTAAACCAATGCCCTGAAAAGCCCCCTGCCAGTTAAAGGCGGCATTGAGGACCGGTACGACAAAATTGGCCAGCAATAATCCGCCGGACGGAGCCGCAAACAAGAGGCCGAAAGCAATGCCGCGCTCCTTGGCCGGGAACCATTCCATGAG
>JAEZQV010000333.1 GCA_023441125.1 Bacillota bacterium | reverse complement strand
AATAACTGCACGGCCCCTGACTGTTTAAATATAATGGGTAATAGACCTGAAAACTGCCTTTAGCCAAGAGAATAATTAAACTAAGGAGGCGTCTTATGAATATTACCGGCGAACAAAAGATACTGGCCGTACTTGCGCACCTGGCCTATTTACTCGGCGGCCTGGGCTTTATTGTTGCTCCACTGGTCATCTTCCTCATCAAAAAGGAGGATCCCTTTGTTTATGAGCATGCCAAACAGGCCTTGGTTGCCCATCTAGCGCTTGCCGTTACCTCTGCAATTACCGGCCTGTTGTGCATCCTGCTTGTAGGTGTTCTGCTTTTGCCCATACTGGCATTTCTTTGGCTGCTGCTGTTTATAACCTCTATTTTAGCTGCGATAAAGGCAGCCGACGGCCAACTGTATGAGTACCCCTTAATTCAGAGACTCATTAGCAAGCTTCAGTAAAACCAACTAAAATGCCCCGCGTGTACTACGGATTTCCGTGATACATGCGGGGCAAATCTTGGCCGGAATTGATGGCTTATTTACCAAAATACCGGTTAAAAGCCCTTAAAAGGCATTAGCCTAAGCTTTTTTGCAATTCCGGTATTCTGCCGTGACAAGAAACGTCCCAACAAATAGGCAAACAACAGCGCATTTACAAGGCGAGCCCCGGCAATTATCATTATATTCGCATTTACTCCCAGAAACAGGGCCGTCTCTTCAAACAGCGAGTGACATATCCCGATCATTGCAAAGAGAATGGTAAGTGTAGCGCGGGAATAATTTTCTTCCTTGGCCGTCTGCAGAATTACCCCACTGCCGGAAACGATGCCAATAAACAGACCCACCAAGGCAGGCAGGGCGGCTGACGCAGGCAGGCGAAAGACCGCCGTGAACCAGCACGACCGCTGGGCAATGCGCTCCAGCCAGCCATACTGTTTAGCAAATTCTATCAAAACCATGAACGGCAGAATAATAAGAGCCAGCTTCATTATAATGATCAGGCCGGTAATCAGCCCCTGATAAACAATTCCCAGATAGTCCATATATGCTGTCTCCTATATTCCTATTGCATGAAGAAACCACCCGGTTATAAAAGCGCCGGCAAGCCGCAAACCAAATATCAATGTTCCGCTGGCTCCGGCTTCTGCCATCACGGCTGTTTCTATAAAAGCGCTGTGACAAATAGCAATCATCGTACTTAAGACGGTGAATTCCGTTGCGGATAAAGACAGTACCAGCATGGCCCCAATTCCGCTGTAAATATTGGCCAGGATGCCGATGACAAAGGCAATCGCCGCTTCGCCCGGCAGACCAACCAGTTGCATAAGCGGGGCAAATAGTTGGCCAATGGCGTGAAATACGGTTGTCGTTTGTAAAAAAGCGACGAAAATAATGGCCGGCAGGATAACTTTTGCCAAGCGCCAAACCACCCTGCTGCCTTTCGCCAGTCCGGTTGCTGCAATATTCATTAGTGGCATAGAATGCTCCCTTCGCCGGTTAATGATTTCTATGCCTCAGCTTATAACGCACCCAGCGGCCGCAATCCGTCCAAATGGCCACGGCTACAAAGCCGCCGATAAAAAGCTGCTCCCAATTAAGGCCGCTGTAAAACTGATTAATGAGTAAAAAGATGATCCCGATCATACATACCAGAGTGCAAGCCCGCATAGTTTTCCCCCCTTGCTTTGCTACATTATAACGCGGATGTTAGCAAGCGGGAAATTGCAGGTGGTTATTGCTTCGATAAAAATCTTTTATGATTGCGTCGCAAGATATTCTCTGAGGCCGCTTTGTATGCTGGCATGCTCTGCAACCAATGCCAGCAGCGCCTGGACTGCCGGCGTCAGTACCTTGCTTTTATGGACAGCAACGTACATACTGAAAGTCAATTGCGGCGCGCCCGTTAATTCCACCAGCGTCCCATTGGCTAAAAACGGCTCTACCAGCACGAACGGCAGCACACTCACCCCCAAACCATCCAGCACGGCCTGTTTGATGGCTTCCGCATCGCTGTATTCGATAATCGCATGAACGTCTTTTTCCTTTACAACATCTTCATACTTGGTCCGGTACACACAGCCGGGACGAAAATTAATAAACGGATACTGGCTAATATCCTGGCAATCGTTATGGCTGACTGCCAGTTCCTTGTTGGCTACCCAGACTAATTTTTCATGAGAAAGCTCGAATTGCACTATCTGACTGCTGTCAATGGCATCGTGAACGATAGCAATATCGAAAGCGTTATCCATAAGTCCTTTGACAGTCAGCGGCAGATTGGAACATACATCAACGGTAACCGTCCCATGTAAGCCACGCTTTTGAAAATCTAACAGTATCGGCGAAAGTATATAGCTGGCGGCTGCCGTCGAAACCCCTACCTTGACCGGGTTGTTGCCATCTGAAAAAGGCTGCATGGCATTATCTATCTCAGCAAAGGCCGCCAATAGCTTTTCCGTATGGATAGTCAGTTCGCGGCCAGCTTCGGTGATAAATAATTTTTTGCCAATACGCTCAAACAATAACACCCCGAAATGTTCTTCCAAGGCCCGGATATGAGCCGTAACGGCCGGCTGCGTAAAATTCAACTGCTCGGCAGCCTGTGTAATGTTGTTCAACCTGGCCACCAGCAGGAAAGTGCGAAATAATTGAATATCCATGTGTTCTCCTTTTGTCCGGCTAATGTAACCGCAGTTAGGAGCATGCAGCGGTTGCTGCGAACATGCTCCCTTCGCAAAAGCCATTCGCCGTTCTTAGGCCTATTACCTCCAGCATAATCACCATTTTTTCAATATGAATGCCTGTCCGGCTAATTACAGGCGCTATAAGTAAAGAATACCGGGAGCTTTTTATGCCCCGGTATTCCTCTTATGAAGAGCGTTGAAGATAATTACTGTGGATTCGGTTTGGCATTTTTATGCTATGCAATAGCCAGTCTGCATGGTACTGACTATACTCCATAAATAAAACCTCCCCTGGCTTTCACATTTGCCACGGGAGGTTTTTGGGTAACTTTCCAAACTGGGCTTTCATATGTGCGTTCCGGCCAATCGCAGCGAAAGGCAGGAATTTAAATTAAGGTGTACCCTGCGGTTGTAGCCCTTTAAATTGAAGTGTCATCAAACCCGAATCCTGGGATTAAAAGGAGTATAATAATAATTATAATGATAATCCACCAGCCACCGCGGCCACCGCATCCACCAAAACCATTACCCATTGTTAGTTTCCTCCTTTAAACTATAATTTTAGCTGACCTAATTTAGAGTATGCCTGATGGGCTGGATATGTTAATGTTTCTGTGATAACAAGTTGAGAACATTGCGTGGCCCCAAGGTCGAGGAGGGGGATACAAGGGGACGGTTCTTTTGTTTCCTAAGCCTTCGCCACAATATTAAAGGTCAAGCCGGTTAGTCTGGCAATTTGCCTGATGGATAATCCCGCGACCCCTTTGAGTTTGCCCAGCAAAGCATTTCTTTTTTCTTTATCCATAGCCGCTAACTCGTCAGTGGAAAAATCGCCTAGCAGATGTTTTATTATTTCGCGTGCCGCTGCATCAGTTAACCGGACTGTTTCTGCCAAAGCAGTGGCATGCCGGCCATTCTCACCCATGTAATCTACAAATAGTTTTTTGGCCTGGCGATCATCAAGGGCCAGCATGCCTAAGATAAACGCGGTATCGGTAATGTGGGCAGCTCCTAAGTACTCCGTATAGCTGCTCCATGGATATGAGCCGGGCTCGGCTGTTATACCAGCTTTGACAGGATTTTGATGAACATATCGTATCACTTCTAGCATATATCGGTCATCTTCAATCACTTCACTTTTGTACCGGTCCTGAAATAAATGGCCAATCCGGTTATGTTTCCCGTTATACCAGGAAACATAACTTACGCCAATTCGTTTCATGAGGCCTTCCAGGGGCTCTTCACCTTCTTTAAGAACAAGATGAACATGGTTATCCATTAGGCAATAGGCAAACAGGCTATAGCCACACTTTGCCTTGCATTGTTGGACTATATCGAGAAATTTGTACCTATCCGCAGTGTCTGTAAATATGTTTTGCCGGTTGATTCCCCTTACCATGATATGGTATATTCCACTTTCACTTTTCATGCGGGCATTTCGTGGCATCTCTATTACTCCCCTGCTATAAGCTATTTTTTATAACGCTTGTCTAAGGAAACAAAAGAACCGTCCCCTTGTATCTACCCTTGTATCTATTTTAGGATTACACGGTTTCTTCCTGTTGTTTTTGCCGTGTATAAAGCATCATCGGCGCGTTTGAAGATAGGGTCCATCATTTGATCTTCTTGATTTTCAGTCACGCCAAAACTAGCAGTTACCTTTAGCGGTGTCCCCGCAAACTCAATAGCACCATTTTCAATAGCCGTCCGTATCCGCTCGGCTACCTGCACCGCTGCCGCTGCTTTTGTTTCGGGTAAAATGATGCCGAACTCTTCGCCGCCCACCCGGCCTGCGATATCTACGCCCCTAAGCTGCAACTGCGCAGTCTGCGCAAGCTGCTTCAGCACCATGTCGCCTGCCTGATGGCCATAGGTATCGTTGACTGCCTTAAAGTGATCAATATCATAAATAATCAGCGACAGCGGCCGGGCATAACGTCGTGACCTTTTAATTTCTTTATCCCCCAAGGCGAGGAATTGCCGCCGGTTTAATAAGCCGGTCAGCGAATCGATTGTTGCCAGCCGCTGCAATTCTTCTTCCATCTGCTTGCGGGCGCTGATATTGTTGATCGCCACCATAATGACCGAGTCGCCAAACCATTCCATTTTTGTCACCGACAATATCCCCCAAAAGACTTTCCCC
>JAEZQV010000273.1 GCA_023441125.1 Bacillota bacterium | reverse complement strand
AAAGCGGTGAGCGGCAAGACCGGCACCTGGCTGATCGACCCGGACGGCTTCACCATCGCGGCTGCCGGCGGTGACATTACCGGCGCGGCGCTTTCCAGCCGGCTGGCCTCGAACAACGTAACGATCGCCTCCACCCAGGGCAGGAGTACGGGCGGCAATATCGACGTCAATGACCGGGTGAACTGGTCGGCTAATACCACCCTTGGCCTGAATGCCACCAACACCATCAACGTCAACGCGGTCATCTCCGGTCTCAACGGCGGCCTCGCGCTGAACGCCGGCACGAACATCAACGTTAACGCGCCGTCGTCGTTGCAGGTTGCTTCGCTGACGGCAACCGCCACGGGCGACGTCAACCTCAACGCACCGCAGGTGTGGACGAACAACGGAACCTGGACTTTCAACGGCACCACCATCAACGTCAACGACACGGCGGATTGGTCGAACGGCACGCTGACGCTTAATGCAGGCACCGCGGGCGGTTTCATCAACCTCAATGCGGCGATGACGGCCAGCAACAAGGCAAAGCTGGTGGTCACCTACAACCCCGGCATGGATACGAGCACGGTCGATTACACCTACCAGTCCTACAACTGGTTGACTGACAGCATGGACACCATCACCGACACTCAGCCGAGCGCAACTTACGGCACGCCGCTCGGCGGCATCAATCCACTGTTCGCAGCGGACGGTAAAAGCTTTATCGGCAAGATCGACTTCATCAACAGCAAGGCAGCCAATGCGTTGACCATCAACGGGCAGGGGTATACGCTGATTACCAACATGGACCAACTCGCCAGCATCAGCACCGTCAGCCGCAATGCCGATGGCAGTGTCGCCACCGATCCGGATACGGGCGACCCACTCTCTTACACCGTCGCTTCAGGCAATTACGCGTTGGCAACCGATCTCGACGCCTCGGGCAAGGTCTATCCCGGCACCATCGTCTGGCAATTGACCGGCAATCTGGAGGGGCTGGGCCATGTCGTCAACAATCTGACGATTAAGCCGCCGCTGGAAGCCAATGTCATTTCGCCCTATTACACCGAATATTCGGAGGATGGTGCGCTGGCGCTGATCGGCACTGTGGGCGGTATCCCCGGTGGCAGGGATTATGGTGTCATGATCCCGATCGTCACGCCGGTCGGCTCGGTACGCAATCTCGGCGTCACCAATGTGTCGATCCAGACCGCCTATCTCACTTCGTCGCTCACCGTCGATGCCGCCTACGGGGCGTCGGGGCTGGTCGACACCAATTACGGTTACATCGTCAACACTTTCGCCACCGGTAAGGATTCGCCGGTGATCACGGGTAGCGCGTTCGATGGCAACATCAATGCGACCGACGGCTATTTGTCCGCGCCTGCGTCCGTGGCCATCTCGGCGGTTGGCGCCTCGGGTCTGGTCGGCAGCAATTTCGGCGTGATCTATGGCAGCCATGCCGCGGTCGATGTCTATTCGCCGTATAACTCCGCTGCCGGCTTCGTTGGCTGGAACCAGCGCTCCGTCGGCTCCGATTATTACGGCGATCAGTTCATTGGGGTGATCCTCAACAGTTATGCCACCGGCAATGTTTACGCCGGCAGTAATGCCTTCTGGACCGGCGGCATGGTGGGCAGCTGGGGCATCGGCGGTTTCGTCGGTTCCAACGGCGGCGGCATCATCTCCACCAGCTATGCCACCGGTAATGTCACTACGGTCAATGCCGATGAGGTTGGCGGCTTCACCGGGTACAACTTCACCGGCGCCGGCGTTGAAATGGGTACGCTGAACAACGTCACTTCCTCAGGAACACTAAATCTGGCGTCAACGTCAATCTACGATAGCGGCTCCGCCGGCGGCCTGGTGGGTGATAACGCCGGCAACGTCAACGGCGGCTACACCTCATCGGATATCGTGATAACCAGTTATACCACCAACGCGTTCGGCTTCCCAATGAAGGTTACCTACAGCGGCGCCGGCGCAGCCTTCGGCAACGAGGAGGGGACTGACAACGGCGTTACTGCGACCGGCAGTGTGTTGGTCGATGGAGCTTCGAGCTATACCTATCCCTCGGGCTATGTGGTGAACTACAACAAGTTCACCGGTGGCTGGGATTTCGGTGGTACCACCAATTCCACCTTTAACCCCGGCGCCGGTGGTACCCCGCCGCAGCAAACTGCCACCCAAGCCGCACAGCAGGCGGCGGTGCAGCAAGTCGCTGCTGCGCGCGCTCAAGCGCAAATCCTGACACAGCAGGCCACGGCGCAGCAAGCGGTGGTGGCCGCAGCTATTACCACCACCAGACAGGCCGGAGACCAGCAGGCCGCCGGTCAACAGGCGAGCACCCAGGCTGCCAGCCAACTCGGCCAGGCCGGCCAACCTGCCCAATCCCGGGGCAGCACCTGGCAAAACCTGCTCGACCGGCTCAACCCGGCCAACCTCTGGCAGTCCACTACGGATAGCCAAAGCGCTTCCACCGCTCCCGGCTCGGCTCGCATCCAGTCGGTCCAGGCCAACGGCGTCGAGTACCAACTGGAAGACAATAGCACCAATGCCAGCACTAACGCCGGAGATAACTCTACGGACAAAAAAGCATAACCAGAGGTACGACGGGCCGCCCGCAAAGCCTCAAGGCTTCCGGACGGCCGTCGCCGGTTCCTAACAGCTTATCAAGAAACAGGCGGGTCAAACCCGCCTGAAAGGGAGAAATCGTTATGCTTGTAACCCTACTGTCCGACGCCATCGACTACGGCATCGTCGGCATCCTGCTTGTTCTGAGCATCGTCGTGGTGGCCACCGCCCTGGAGCGATACGCCTTCTGCCGGAATCTGAACTTCACCGACTTTGCAAGCAGCAAGTCCCTGGAACTGCCCTGACCCGGAGGCTCTTCGTCATCGCCATCGTAGAGAAGTATGGAGACGTTCATTTTGATTCTTTGTTTTACTGCATTTTATAAAGCAAAATATACGTCCCTTTGCTTCCGTCAATGTGACCTTTGTGCCGAAAGAGAGGAAGGACCCGCTTGTGTGGAGGCGTGTCCGGCATCGGCTTTTGTGGTGGTTAAACCCCGTGAATTGCGGCAAAGTATCAAATCCAAACGAACGGCAGCCGCTTTTGAGGTAGCTTGCATAAAGAAATCAATCAATAATTAACTTGAAAAATCCGGCGAATCAGCCGGATTTTTTACAGTTGCAAATTATGTCACGGTGATTCAAGTGGTAGCGGTCATAGGGGACAGTATCTCAAGATGAGATTAGATCTTGAGATACTGTCCCCTATGTTTTGAATCGATATATCATTACGGTAGATGATGACAGCTACATTCCTGCATGATGCTCCGTTCTGCAAAACTGGGCTATTGCTTATTGGGCTTTGATTTGGTGTTATAGCATGTTCCCGGCAGGTTTCCTGGCATACTAGCTTTTGCTAATGGGTACTACGTCTTAAAGGCTTGACTTTATTAGCTGGCCCTTGTTCCTATTTGTATAAATAGATTGCATATCTTTTCCCGGATATTCCAAAGGCCGGGATTTTTTACAAAGTACAACAATCCTGTTTTTTGACAAAAGTCAAAAAACGGGAGATAACAACAGGCTGCAAAAGGGCGTAAACTAAAACATCCGGTATTTTCTAAAAAGAAAGCCGAAAATCTAAATTTTTCGATTTTTGGTTAAATTTGTTGACAAAGGTATTTTATAGAGACTATAATATCAATATATAATAAATATAGCAATATAATTATCATATATTGATAATTATATTGCTGTGTAAAATGCTAAGGAGATGATTGCATGGCAGAACTGTCAAAAAAAGAGAAAAGGAGCTTTGCAGAACGTTTCAACAATTCCATTGTAATTTTGTTTTCTATTTTAGCGTTTATTGCCTTACTATCCTATGTAATCCCTGCAGGGGAGTATGATAGGGTCCAGGTTGGCGGGCAATTATTAACAAAAGCGGGAAGCTTTCATACTATTCCATCTTCTCCCATGACATTTATGGGTTTTTTCCAGGCTGTTCCTCAAGGGATGCAGGCTGCTTCATCCTTATTATTTATGATACTGCTTATCGGCGGATCAATTAGAATTTTTGACAGTACAGGTGCTATACGTTCTGCACTTGGAAGTTTGATCAAAGTATTTGGCAAAGATAAAGGCGGCTGGATTTTAGCCTCAATTGTGATCTTCTTTGCACTCATTGGTGCTTTTCCCGCTATGTTTGAAGCTACTATTCCTTTTGCTCCTATTTGTGTATCAATAGCTCTTGCATTAGGATATGATGCCGTAGTTGGTGTTGCGATAGGACTGCTGGGAGTTGCTGTTGGCTGGACTGCAGGACCGACTAACCCCTGGACAGTCGGAATTGGACAAAATATTGCCCAGCTTCCGCTATTTTCCGGTCTTTCCTACAGGTTATTTATCTTGGTTGTATTAGTATCTATAACCATTACGTACATATTGCGGTACGGCAATGCCGTAAAAGATGGCAGAAGAAAAAGCATTATGGCAGGAGTAGACACTTCTGAATTCAATACCTATAAGTGTTTGGAAGATGATGTATTTACACTAAGACACAAACTAATAATAGTAACTTTGGCAATAACGATCGGAGTATTACTTTACGGTACTTATAATTGGAACTGGCAGATTACAGAAATGTCAGCGATCTATATTTTAGGTGGAATTGTCGCCGGTATTATTGGTGGATTTACTCCCAGCAAAATTGCAGATGAATTCATTAATGGGGGTAAAGCAATATTTATGCCGGCAATGGCGGTAGGTCTTGCAAGATCAATACAAATTATTATGAATAATACGCACATTACGGACACCTTGGTTTATTATTTTTCGATCCCTTTGCAAGGATTGGCCCCGGCAGTTTCGGCGGTAGGCATGTTTGTTATTCAATCTCTTCTTACTTTCTTTATCCCGTCGGGAAGTGGACTTGCCATGCTGTCCATGCCCATAATGATTCCTTTATCGGATGTCATTCATTTAAATCGGCAGATCGCTATACTGGCTTTTCAATATGGCGATGGGTTAGCACACCTTTGTTTTCCTACTACCGCAGTTACGGTAGCATTTATTGCAGTGGGTAAAATTCCTTTCTCGAAATGGTTACAGTTTATAATGCCTTATCTGTATCTTGTATGGGCTTTTTCAGCAATCTCGCTGGTGATTGCAGTTGTTATAAACTGGGCGTAGTGAACTAAACTTACTAAAAGGCGGGGAGAAAAATGAAAAAAAGTTTCACAATTATCCTGATTTTACTAATAATTATGTCTGTAACGGGAACAGCTCTTGCAATATCTTCGTTTAGTGATGTGCCTGAAAAGCATTGGGCTTATGACTCGGTAAAAAAATTAGTTAAAGCCGGACTGATTGATGGTTATGATGATGATACTTTCCGGGGAGACAAGACGATGAGTCGCTATGAATTTGCTATTATGGTTGATAAAGCAATGCAACGCTATGAAATTGCTGATGATAACAATAAAAAATTGATTGATAAACTATCTGTAGAGTTTGCGACGGAATTAAATCGTTTGGGAGCGCGTGTAAGCAAATTAGAAGCAAAAACCAGGATTACCGTTGGCGGAGACACGCGGATGCGATATATGGTGGATGAGCCCGCCGTTAGCGGGGCTAATAAATTACGCGGATCGGATAGCTTTGATTTTCGTCAGCGAATTAAATTTTCCGGTATTATCAGTGATGATATTTCCTGGACAAGCCGTTTAAGCACTAACTATGGTAATAAATTTGGCAATACTGATTCTTCTCCCGGTTCTACAGTTTATTTAGACATTATGAATGTTACGGTTAATAATGCTCTTGGTTTGGACAGTATACGAGTTGGTCGCTCCGCACTTGATGTTTTTGGTAATGGCTTGATGGGGAAACCAATGGCAGTTGATGGGATTTTAATTAATAATACCTTTGGTAATATGAAGTTTCGAGGTTGGACAGGTAATATTAAGTCAGATACAAGTCAAGGGACTGGTTTGGGGGATAGTGGCAATGCCAATCAGCTCACTACTGCGGAAGTAGGATTTAAATTAGCTGACAACCTGAGCCTTAGAACAGGGTACTATTGGGCGGATGTTCCAGGTACCAGCACTGCCAATGGAGCAGGTACTATGAATACCAGTGTAGGCAGTTTTGAGAGTTCAAAAGGCTGGTCGGTTTCCACCAATTACAAGATAGGGAAGTACACGCTTTTAGCTGACTATGTCAGTACCACACTAAATAACGCTGTTAATGTGCCTTCGAATCCTAAGGGGTGGTCTGTTCAGTTTAGCAACAGTCAGGGACCTGCAGTATACTACTCGGCAGTACCCTTGGTTAATCCGGAAAAAGTAGGTACTGACGCATGGTCGGTTTCCTACCGCAGTCTTGACCCGGGTGCTACTCCTTCTGGTGCAGGCGGTTTTGATACCACGGCGGTTGCTTATACCACTAATCCCTATAACATTTTTACTCATGGCAATGACAACGTAAAAGGCTTATTCTTGGCTTATCAAAAGGTTGCCGCTAAGAATATGGTAATGTCTTTGGAATATCAGGATATTAAGCTTAAAAATAAGAGTTTAACCACGTTACCTTCGGATAGTCTTGATAAGACATATATGATGAAGTGTGAATTCTTCTATTAAGATTTACCAATACGCTCTTTTGATGGTAAGAAAGTGCGCAGTTTCTAGAAAAAACTGCGCACTGGGATAATAATTTTATAAAGGAGAGTTAGCGATGAACAAAATTACAGCAGTCAGAGGCGGCAAGTTGCGTTGTAAAGGTTGGAGACAGGAAGCTTTACTGAGGATGTTGGAAAACGTACTGGAAAATGGTGAGAATCAGCAGGAACTGATCGTATACGCAGCACTGGGGAAAGCTGCGCGAAACTGGCCGTCTTATCACGCCATTGTTGATCATCTAAAAACAATGGATGAAGGTGAAACGCTAGTAATACAGTCAGGAAAACCAATCGGGATTTTTAAAACCCACAAGTTTGCACCCCTTGTACTAATGGCTAACTGCAATATGGTCGGTAAGTGGGCAACCAGTGAGAATTTTTATGAACTACAGCAGCAGGGGCTAATAATTTGGGGCGGCTTAACCGCAGCCGACTGGCAATATATTGGTTCTCAAGGAGTTATTCAGGGAACTTATGAGATTTTTGCCACCATTGCCCATCAATATTTTAACGATGATTTAAAAGGGAAATTTATCCTTACTGCCGGTTTGGGTGGTATGGGCGGTTCTCAGCCCTTGGCCGGGGTTATGGCCAACGCTGCTATCTTAGCAGTAGAAGTAAATGAAGCGCGGATTGATAAACGGATTTCCGTAGGCTATTTGCAGCATAAAGCCTATAGTTTGGAAGAAGCGCTTACTATCATAAAGAAGGCCGCAGAGAATAAAGAAGCGGTATCTGTTGGCTTGTTAGGTAATGCGGCTGAAATTTATCCCGAATTGTTAAAACGGGGAATTATTCCTGATGTTGTTACCGATCAAACTGCTGCGCATGATTTGTTGTACGGTTATATACCGCGCGGGTATAGTCTGGAAGCGGCGGAACGGGCCAGAACAGAAAATCCGCAACAACTGATCCTGGACGCCGGGCGTTCGATTGCGGAAGAGGTAACTGCAATGCTGGCTTTTAAACGGCACGGGGCGGTTGTTTTTGATAATGGCAATAATATTCGTACTCAGGCTAAAGCCTATGGGGTAGAGGATGCATTTGCTATCAATATTTTCACGGAAGCTTTTTTGCGGCCATTATTCTGCCGGGCCATTGGTCCTTTTCGCTGGGTTGCGCTGACAGGCAATGAAAACGACATACACACTATAGATCAATATATTTTGACACATTTCTCCGACAATCAAATCGCAACTAATTGGATTAATTTAGCGCAAAAATATGTACCGGTTGAGGGGTTGCCGGCAAGAATAGCCTGGCTGGGTCATGGAGAAAGAACTGAACTGGCTCTGGCAGTTAACAAGATGGTGAAAGACGGGATCGTGAGCGGACCAGTTGCTTTTACCAGAGATCATCTCGATGCAGCATCGATGTGCCATCCTAACATTATGACCGAGAGAATGAAAGATGGTAGCGATGCTATTTCCGACTGGCCGCTCCTGAATGCTATGCTGAATTGCAGTTCAATGGCTGATTTGGTTGCTATTCACTCAGGCGGTGGTGGGTATTCCGGATTTATGACCAGCGCTGGTGTGACCATTGTGGCTGATGGCAGCGAGGCCGCGGAAATCCGTTTGCAGCATGTGCTTGATAATGATACTTCACTGGGCGTATTGCGCTATGCGGATGCCGGGTATGAAGAAGCATTAGATGAGGTTAGGAAAAAGGCCATTAGAAGAATTGAACTATAGTCGTGAGTTGGGGGGAAGATTATTTCAATGTGTGTAGACTTGGTTATTAAGAATGTTAAAATTTGTACCGATGGAAATATAATTCAATCAGGGGTTGCTGTTAAGGCAGGAAAAATTGTAGCCATGGGAGCGGATGATTATTTACCTGAAGGTGCACAGACAGTAGAAGGCAATGGCCGGTATTTGCTGCCGGGTGGGATTGATCCGCATGTTCATTTCCGCGACCCTGGCAAAACCGAACGGGAAACTTTTTTAACAGGCACCATGGCGGCAGCGGCCGGTGGCGTGACAACGGTATGTGAGCATCCGATTTCTTCACCGCCTCCTTATTCTGTTGAATTGATCATGAAAAGAAAAGCAGTGGCCGCACCGCAAGCGGTAGTTGACTTTGCTTTTTTCGGTGCTGCGGGAGCCGACCAGTTAGAACATATTCCCAGTGTGGCAGAGCAAGGCATAGTGGCTTTTAAAACCTTCTTTCATGAGCCGCCGGAGGGACGGGAGCAGGAATTTGTCGGTTTAACTATGGCTAATGACGGCAAGATCTATGAGGGTTTTAAAAAAGTGGCAAAGACCGGTAAAATACTGGCTATTCATGCTGAAAATAATGATATTATTACGGCTTTGATAAAGCAGCACAGAGCAGCAGGCAAGGTAAGTGGCCTTGACCATGCAAAGTCAAGACCTCCCGTTAGCGAAGTGGAGGCTGTTGCTAAAGTACTGTGCCTGGCTGAAGCTTGCGGTACAAGAGTGCAGCTATGCCACATCTCCACACCACAAGCTGCTGAATTGGTAAAACAGGCGAAGCAGCGTGGGATAGACGCTTACCTCGAAACTTGCCCGCATTACTTATTTTTGACGGAAGAGGCATTAGAAAAATTCGGACCTTTTGCCAAATGCAATCCGCCGTTACGCAGTAAGGAATTGGCCGATAAGTTATGGGACTATATTGCAGATGGAACTATTGATATAGTAGGTAGTGATCACGGTCCATTTTTAGCCAGGGAAAAACAAATCGGCTATCAGGATATTTTTGCGGCGCCTGCCGGTTTTCCGGGGATAGATTTACGGTTGCCATTGTTTCTGAACGCCGTAAATCAAGGAAAACTGACTCTGGCAAGAATGGTGGATCTAATTAGTGCCAACCCGGCCAAATTATATGGCTTATATCCGCAAAAAGGTACAATCCGTATCGGTGCCGATGCCGATCTGGTATTGGTAGACATGTCGGCCGAATATAAAGTGGATTGTCAAAAATCTTATTCCAAGTCCCGTGAGTCGGGAAAAGTATATGATGGCTGGACGTTAAAAGGCCGGCCGGTTATGACGGTAGTAAGAGGCCGGATTGTAATGAAAGACGGTAAAGTGAATGAAACGGATGCTGGCTGGGGACAACTGGTCGTCCCTAATGGTAAATAATGGGGGGCAACGTGTGAGCAGAAAAAAGATTGCACTTATTACTATTGGTCAATCACCTCGTCCCGAGGTAGTAGCTGATTTTATAAAAATATGGGGTGACTCTTTTGACATAATTGAAAGTGGAGCACTCGATAATCTTACAGTACAGCAAATTGCCGAACTTGAGCCTCAACCAGGTGAAGCGGAATTGCTTACCAAACTGACTGATGGGCAGGTTGTTTCTGTGTCCCATCAACGTCTGTTGCCATATGTGCAGCAGGCAATCGCCAGAGCGGCTGCACAAGAAGCTGATATAGCTATTATGCTTTGCACCGGGAATTTCGATGGTCTGGAGACAGTCATCCCGTTACTGCAACCCAACAGGATTTTAGCTGGTAGCGTGGCCGGTATGATCGCAACCGGAGTTGATATCGTGGTTATTGTGCCGACAGCCGGACAAGTTGAAGAAGCCCGTAGCCGCTGGCAGGAAAGAGGATTTAATGTTACCCATGTGTCAGTGATATCGCCCTTTGCTAAACAGGATAATGTGCTGGAATCCCTGTTGAATGACACTATAATTCAAAATTCAGCGGCGATTGTTGTTGATTGCTTTGGTTTTGATGTGGATTTTAAAAATGTACTGGACCGACATTATCATAAGCCTATTTTCATTCCGCGGTTGTTGCTGGGACAGTTGCTGCTGGCTGCTTTATGACGGGAAACTAATTTTAAACGGGAGTAGGGGAGTGATTTAATGAGAGGTATCAATATAAAGCGGGTTAAAACAATGGTCGAGCAATTAATGCGCTTTGGACTTAATGATGATGGCAGTATTACGCGGCTCTCCTATTCAGAGCCGTTTGTCAAAGCCCAGGAATATATTACCGGTATGATGCGGCAGGCCGGTATGGAGGTTCAGCGGGATGCAATAGGAAATCTGATTGGGACGTATCCCGGCATACGTGCGGATTTACCGGCAGTGATGACTGGATCCCATCTGGATACAGTACCCAATGGGGGAAAACTAGATGGTGCTTTGGGGATTATTGCGGCACTGGAATGTGCGCTTAGCTGGCAGGAGAGCGGTTGGCGGCCAGTGCGACCGGTGAAGATTATCGCAACGGTTGAAGAAGAAGGCAGCACTTTTGGCCTTGGCTGCCTTGGTTCCAGAAGTATAATTGGTGAGTTGGCTACTCAGGATTTTAAGCAAATAAAGGATAAAAACGGGCGAATATTGCCTGATTATTTAGCTGCTCAAGATTTGGCCAGCAACAATTTGTCCTTAACGAAGATTGATCTGTCAACAATTCATAGTTTTTTGGAATTGCATATAGAGCAAGGGGAAGAACTGGATCTTAACGGTAAAGCCTGTGCCCTGGTAACCGATATTGTTGGTATCGACCGGCACTGGCTGTCTATTAAGGGGCATGCCAATCATGCCGGGACTACCAGGATGGATCGCCGTTGTGACGCCCTGGTAGCGGCGGCGGAGCTTATTAAGGGCATTTATGAGGCGGCGCTTGCTTCGAATGGCGGTTATGTGGCCACGGTGGGTAAGCTTATTGTGAGTCCGGGAGCAACTAACGTTGTTCCCGGTGAGGTGCAGTTTACGATTGAAACCAGAGCTGCCGATAACAAAATTATTGATAATGCCTGTGAGACAATGATGTCTTTGTTGACTCAAACTGAAAGTAAGTACAAGGTGAAAGCTACTGTACTGAATAGGCATCTTACCCTGCCCCGGCACTTGGATGATAATGTGCTGGAAGTGCTGCGGCAGGCAGCAAGGAAAGTAGCTGTTGAGGAATTTAACGAAATGCCTAGTTGGGCAGGTCATGATGCTAAAATCCTGGCAGCGGTTATTCCAAGTGGAATGATCTTTGTTCCCAGTATAGCCGGAATCAGCCATTCCAAAGATGAGCAAACCAATTTTGATGATATTGAACAAGGCATTAAGATTTTAAACCAAGCGTTGATTACACTGGCTTGCGATACGACAGATACCAAAACTGTATAAGAAAGGGAATAAACTATGGAATTACTAGTTCGGGGAAAATATATTGTTACTGATGCTGCCGCAGAAGGAGGCGGCATAATCGAAGACGGGGCCGTATTGGTCTGTGAGGAAAAAGTTGAGGCTGTTGGCAGTTTTGAAATTCTGCGGCAATCTCATCCCGAGGCACAGGTACTGGGAAACGGTACCCAATTAGTGCTGCCGGGACTAGTTGATTCTCATAGTCATGGCCGTGGCTTGAGCCCAATCCAGAAAGGGGTACCTAACGATTATCTGGAAAATAATCTGCTCGATTGGGCATTTATGCCGGGGGTTGATACAGAACTTATCACTGCCCTTTGTGCAGTCCGGCATCTTCGTAATGGGTCGACTTTAATCCACAATAATGCCTTTGACTCTGTTGGCGCTGGTGCGGTGGAAGCTGCAAAGGCTACTATAAAT
>JAEZQV010000238.1 GCA_023441125.1 Bacillota bacterium | reverse complement strand
CAATGACAGGTAGCATGTCCGGGGGTACGGTCTAATTACCCGGTCCGGGCTTAAAATAAGGGTTACCGGGCATTTGGCAGCATGCAATGGGTTGCTTTAGCCGTTAAACGAATAGAGATTGGTCAGTTAAGGAATATGATAATCGCCAGCTGTCGAAAAAACGTCGAAATTTACTTAATCGTCAAACATAACGGTAATTGAACGCTGACTGGCAGTCTTTTCGCCGTTGTCTGTCTAAAAATGATATAATAAGGAATGATGGGTAGATCGATAGGATAAATTGTTTTATTCCTCCGCAAAGTAAGAGATCGCCGGGGGAAAATAAGGAGCTTTCCCGCAAACAGGGAACAGGTAATTTGAACAGGCACTGGGTTACCTGATACATTACATTGGCTGGAGTTGAACTCATGAGTACATTACGTGCGACTTTGTTTGGAAACCCCGCGCTTTATTGGAATGAGCAGAAAGTACACTTCCCTTTTGCCAAAATGGAGGCCATATTATATTTCCTGTTAGTTGCCGGCGAAACCACGCGGGAAAAACTGGCGACCATGTTTTGGGGCGACAGGGATGAAAATTCGGCCAAGAAAAATTTGCGCAATACCGTTTACTTATTAAAAAAGCTTCTGTCAGATTCTTTGCTGATTACACCGACTCGGACAACTGTTGCCGTAAATCCGCAGCTGATTGCCAGCACCGATGTGGCGCTCTTAGATACAATGGAAATCCATACTTTTTTAGATACCTGCCCAGGGGTTTTCCTGGATGGGTTTTACTGCAAAAATACGGACGCCTTCGAGGAATGGATTATGCTGGAGCGGGAGCATTTCCAGGAGAAGATTACGGCCCGGCTCACGGAAAGTATTGTTAGGCGGATGAACGAGAAAGATTACCTGGCTGCCAAACAATCGATCAGGCAGTTAATTAAGCTGGATGAATATAATGAAAGCGCTTACCGGCTGTTGATGAAGATCTATGAACGGGAAGAAGCGTTGTATAAAGTCATTGAAATTTATCAGGAACTGGAAAAGAAACTGGCCGAAGATTTAAAATTGCAGCCCAGTACCAAGACGCGGGAGATCTATAACCGGGTGCGCGAAAAGAGAATGATTCCCGTTAAGGTGGCGGAGCCCGCCAAGGGAGACAGCTTTTTCGGACGGGATAAGGAATTGCAGATTTTACGCACAGCAGTGGCGCATTTTTGTTTAAAACGCCACAAGCATCCCCTGCTGTTGGTCCAGGGTGAACAGGGTGTTGGTAAAACCACAACCGTAGAGCGTTTATTTACCAATATACCGGCTGAAAGCTGCAGCATTCTGCGGACACAATGCTACCAGGCTGAAACGGGCTATGAGTATAAATCATGGAGTAATATTTTTGTCCAGGTAAAAAATTTGCTGGTACGTGATAAAATTGCCATTCCGCCACTATGGTATAAAGTGCTGTCCTATATTTTTCCGGCGCTGGAATGGAATGATACCTTTACCGGACAGGAAGCTTTTATGGTCGCGTATGAATTTAATCCGGCGATGGTCGAAGAAATTATGTGCGGCGTCCTGGGCAAACTGGCCAATCAGCGGCGGCTTATTATTATTATTGATGATATTCACTGGCTGGACAGCCAGAGTCTGGCCGTGCTGCACCAGGTTTTGCGGCTGCACGGTTCGGAAATTCTGTGCATTGCCTTGTGCCATAGTGAATATTTCAGTCATATCGAAAAATCATTATGGGATTTTGAACGGGATGATATGATTGCCAAGGTTATGCTGGAACGGTTCGACTTCGCGACGGTAGGCAAAATATTGTCAGCCAAATTGCCGGCCAGTAAAATTAATGACGAGCTAAAGCGCAAGCTTTATGAGCATACAGGCGGCAATGCCTTATTTTTAATGGAGTGTTTACATTTGCTTGCCGCCGGCCGCGAACTCGGCAGTGGCTCTTTGCGGTTGCAAAGCGTTTTAAAAGAACGGCTGGGAAATCTGTCCGCCAATGCCCGCAAAACGTTGGAGGTAGCCTCGGTTTTTTTCAAGTATGCCAACTATGATGAATTGCTGGCTATTGCCAAGCTGGATGAGTTTGCCCTGGTGGAGGCGATCGAGGAGCTGGAATGCAAACGGCTGATTACTAAGACGGACCATATTGTGCCCCAGGGGCTTGTCTACACGTTTTACAATTTGCAGATTCAAAATTTTGTGTATCAGCAAATGTCAATACCCAGGCGAAAGCTGCTGCATAAATTAGTCGGCGCGGAGCTGGAGCGTCAGGTCAGCAACGGCCTGCAGGCTAAAGACATTTATGAGGCCATTTTATATCACTATACGCAGACTGATGAAAAGCTTAAGGTGATTGAATACACGGTAAAACTGGCGGAGAAATATTTCTGCCCGCAGTATGAACTGTTTCCGGAACTCAATGACTGCTATCCCGCCGGGTATAGCGGATTGCGGGAAAGCCGCCACCAAACGGTTGTGTATCTGGAAAAACTCCGGGAACTCTTGGCTGTCATGACTGCCGAGCAGGCCGACGTTGACCGGATGGCTGCCTATCAGAGCGCTTACTGGGAGATGATGGGGCGCTATTATATCTGGCGCGGTGAACATGCCGCCGGGATAAAGATGATTCATCAGCTCTTGCGCCTGGCTTCCGCCAAGAGACTGCAGGATTATTTGGTCAAAGGGTATCAGGAAATGATCTTTCTGGGTATTCAGGTTAGCCGGCCCAGTATTATCAAAAGATTTGCCGAGAAGCTGCTCGCTATCGCCGAGCAGGCTGGTTTGCCGGGGAAAAAGGCGGCTGCTTTGCGCTTTCTGGGTCTGGGCGCGGCGCTGTGCGGCCAGGCGGTACAGGCTGAGCAGTATTACCGCCAGTCGATTGCTTTGTTTAAAAAAATAGCGCTGCAAAATAATTGTTACATTTTAAATATTGCCGCCGCTTATAATTATATCGGCAATTTGCGGCGCGAGGCGCTCAAGCTGGAGGAAGCGCTGCATTATTACGAACAAGCGGTAAAGACGGCCGGCCATAAACGGATCAGCGAAGGGGTGGCGGTGTTTTATATCAATGCCGGCTATACCGCCTTTAAACTGGGGATTATGGATAAGGCGCGCCAGTATTTATCGGATGCCCAGGCGGTAGGCGACGGCTTTGGCGAGTACCGGGGGTATTGGTGCTCCCGCAGTTATTGTACGCTGTACTGTGTATTGGCCGTTATTGCCGTCAGGGAAAAACGCTATCATGAAGGCCGAATGTATCTGCATAAAGCCGATGAATTTTTAGACAGGTATCATGACAATTATCAAAACGGGCTGGTATTGCAGACCAAAACGGAAATTAGACAGGCTATGGCCAAGAACCCGGTGGCGGCAGACATTTTTGGGGATTATTTAACGTTGTCCGCCCGGGAATATTATGAACAGGCCAAAGTTATTTTACATAAGTCGGGGGGAGCCCTGGAAAAAAAGTCGCTGGACAAGGTCGCTGAACTTTTTTGACGATGTTTTGACATCCGGGATGATATGATAAGATTTACAGATTGTTTACTGCGGGGATCAAGCAAACCGTGGCCGGCAAGCGCCGGCGGAGGGGTTTTATAAGGAGGAAGGGTATTGAACCGGTTAGAAGCTGCTATTCTATCGGCTGAGGTGTACCAAAAGCTCAATGCATTTGATTGCAGCATTTTGATTGCCGATGCCGAGGGAACGATTGTCCATTTTCTCAATGCCGATGGTTTTACTTTGCAAACGAAAAAAGGTGACAAGATAGCGAGTGGCGGCGCTGTGGACCAATGTCTGAAAACGAAGCAAACTGTGCAGAAGATGCTCCCCAAGGAGTTATACGGCTTCCTTGCCAAGGCGTATTGTGTGCCGATTTTCGAGGGAGAGCAACTGATAGGGGCTATCTCAAGTGCCGTAAGCGTTGAAATTCAGCATACTCTGCATGAAGCTTCCCAGTCGATAGCCGCTACCACCGAGCAATTATCCGCCAGTTCGGAGGAAGTTGCCGCAACAGCGGCACGGCTGGCCGGTGATTTGGGCAACATCCGCAGTAATGGGGAAAACGTTTTGGTCGATATCCAAAAGACGGATGAAATTCTCCGCTTTGTCAGCAATGTTGCGGCAAATTCGAATTTGCTGGGCCTTAATGCCGCGATTGAGGCGGCCCGGGCCGGTGAGCACGGGCGAGGCTTTGCCGTTGTCGCCGAGGAAATCCGCAAAATGGCTGTTAACAGTGCCGAAGCGGTAACCACCATCAAGGGAATTTTGCAAAACATCCAAAATGAAATCAATGTACTGGTCAATACTGTTGTT
>JAEZQV010000187.1 GCA_023441125.1 Bacillota bacterium | reverse complement strand
GCACTGCATAGTTCACTAATAATTTGATTCAGGCAGTGCCGGATGAGCTGCGACAGTCTTTCCAGTCCGCCTTCCAGTTCATGGGTTGCCTGAATCCGCGAGATTACATCGGCCCCCATGGAAGCCTGCGGATTATTTTTTGAGCATACGCCAATTACTTTACGGGTATTCATATCCACCAGCATACCGACCACAGTGGTGGTGCCGATGTCAAAAGCCACCCCGAAAAGCCGGCCGGAGGTATCGTCCGCTTCCACGGCAATCACCTGATCAGCCAGCACGGTAAGCGTAATATATTCCGGCTTGGTTTCCACCACCGTGCTTAGCCGCCGTATCATGTCCGCACTGTCAAAATGCAGATTAGTAGGGGTCTGCACTGCCAGCGCCTGCACAATCATTTCCTGCAGCGAATAATGATTGTCTACAGTAGGATATACGGGAGCCAGCACAACCTTCTGTACCAGCGGGGTACCTGCCGCCACATCCAGTTCGGCGCTCTGTCCTTTCTGACTGACCGCCGCCTGTTTCAGCCGGATGGTGATATCCTCCTGCGGGTAAATCTGGCACGCCAAATAAGTGGCATCCGGTCCGGGCTGGACTGCTTGGCCGTCCCGGCCGGCGACCCGGCCGGCAAGTACCTGGAGCTTGCACTTGCCGCACAGGCCTCTGCCGCCGCAGTTGGCTTCGACAAACACGCCGCCGTCAATAAGCGCCTGCAAAACAGTCTTTTCCCGTGCACATGTAAGCTGGCGGCTGCTGCCGGCCAGGAATAAATTGTATGTTGTACATGTATCCATTCTCTGTTGCCCTCTTTCCTGTCAGCATTAGTAGAAACACGGCTTGCGCCGAGCCTTGGCGAAAAGTATGCCTTCTCTCAGGACAAAACCAAAAAGAAGAACTACTATTTTGTTGTAGATAGTTCTTCTTTCTGTGGAATGTATGTAACGCGTCTATCGGTAGGACAAACGCCGGAACATCCTATTTAGCAGCCGCCCGTCAATTTGCGCCGCTATCCCGGCGCAGTTGCGCCAGCGAACTTAAAACCACGGTTTCTATTTCTGCATAGGTATGCCCAAAAAGTAATACATTGATATCCAGTTGCAGGCTGTTTTCGCCGGCGGCCAGTCTGTCGGTCCACTGCGCAGACCTTTTTACATCCACCTGCGCCAGCCTTGTCAGCGATAAAAAGATGAATACTTCATCCGGCCATTTTGCCAGCACTTTGATATGCCCGACGATAATCCCGTTATGGGCTAACGGCTGGCCGATAGCCTGTATCAGTTTGACTGCCAGTTGCTCAATAGCCGCTTTATCGGCAGACCCGGGAAACTCCAGACAATACTTCTTGCTGAATACGACGGCATCGTCCATATTATGCAAAGCGAACGACCTCCTCCATGATTCCGGCCGGCAGCTTGCCTGCGGCGCTGCCAACCAAAACAGACGCATTGCCGACGATAGCCTGAATATCCTGGATAATTTCCGTCTGGTCGCTACCGGCAAGATCAGCTTTATTAATAATAACCAGGTCGGTTTTCTCAACCTGGCCGGTAACAAGCGGCCCAAGAATTTCTTTCAGTTCCAGCCAGCGTCCCATATCAACAAGAGTAATTGTTTTAAAACCGGTGTAAAAATTACAATACTCATTAATCAGCTTGGCAATATTGCCGGGAATCGCTAAACCGGTCATCTCAATAATCAGCCAGTCGGGTTTGATGGTGTCATGGATCTCCCGGACCGCCGTGATTAAGTCACTGGTAATCTGACAGCATACACAGCCGCCAAACAACGGTCTGACCTGTAAGCCACTATCGGCCAGAAGCTGGTCATCGACGCCCGCTTCGCCAATCTCATTTTCAATCAGCGCCACCGTTTCCTGCTTATGTTCCGTAATATATCTGGCAATTTGCAAAATAGTCGTGGTTTTACCCGACCCCAGAAAACCGCCAAAAAGCAAAATCCGCATGTCTTTTCCCACCTTACCTTGCGCATACGCTGTTAATTGCTTGCCGACCCTATCCACGGGGCAATGCAAAAGTTCCAACCGGATTGTTATGCAGGAAATCCGGATTGTCATGCAACCCGGATTAATCCTGCCAAAACAAGTTTTCTCCTGCTTATTACCGCGAAGCCGCCCCGGAAGCAGGCTCCTCACTACCGCTCTCCACGGGAGCTTTGCGCTCACTAAGCCAGCCTATTTCCCTGGCAATACTCACCATCTTGTCAATGATTTGCGGTATTTCATTCTGAACGCACGCTGCTTTTGCACTCTGAGTATCAGGCAGGGTATGCTGCCTGAGCTCACGCTCCTCACTTCTGACAGCTTGTTTGCCGTCACTGCCGGTAATACCGTCGCTTTGCTCAGCTTGGTCTTTCATGGCAGGTATACCCTCCTTCCAACCAGATTTTCAAACACCAGCGCCGATCGCTTAATTCACGCCGGAAGCCTTTTTGGACATCTCCACCGCATCATAGGCATTCTTACAATAGCCGTCAGCGCCGCACCAGGTAGCCACATTGGGGTCAACAGGCCCGCCGCCGACCAGCACTGTTGCTGTGGTGCCGCTGGCTTTTACGGCCGCCACCGTTTCTTTCATTACATCAAAAGCCGTCGTCAGGAGGCAGAACATGCCTACTACATTCGGATTATGGGTTTTAACCGCCTCAACAAACGTTTCTATCGGCGCATCCACGCCAATATCCACTACTTTAAAACCGTTACAGCTTAAGATGGTGGATACAATGTTTTTACCGATATCATGAATGTCATCTTTTACCGTTCCCAGAATAACGGTGCCGATCGCTTTGCTGTCGCCGGCTTCATTAAGGGCCGAGCCCAAAAGACCGGCCGCATTGGAGAACACTTCTGCCGACATGATTAATTCTGAAAGATAATAGTCACCGGCTTCATACAGCTTGCCGACACCTTCCATACCAGCTTGCAGCTGCCCGAGAATTTCAATGGCGGATACCCCTGCAGCCATCTGATCCTTTACCCCAGCCAGGACCAAATCCTCTTCCAGTTCCGTTACCGCTTTTACCAAATCAATTTTAGACATTCTCTCTCCTCCTAAAATATATATTATAGAGTAATCCCGCTTGTAGGGAGCGTTTACGCGGCTAGGCGTAAAGCCCTTTTCTGTGAGCCTTCAGATATTTGGTGCAATACCGGTCATTGCCCAGCAAGGCCTGTCCGGCATATACCACACCCATCATGGCCTTATCGGTGGGGTTCAGGATATAGCCGTCCATCCCTACCGTCATGGTCTGCACTACAAACAGCCGGTTGAGGACGGCCCGGTTGGGAAACCCGTAGGAAATGTTGCTTAAGCCGCAGGTTAAATGTACGGCAGGATACTTCTGTTTAATGGCATAGATGGCGTCCAGTACCGATTTGCCATATTTATCATTAGTGCTTAAGGGCTTGATTAAGGGATCAATATAAATATCATCCTGCTCAATGCCTTCTTTCTCCATGTCGTCAATCAGCTTGCTCGCAATCCGCAAACGGTCGGCGGCCGTTTCCGGCATACCGGCGTCTTCAATACAAAGCGCCACGATTTTAGCATTGAACTCCTTCACAAGCGGCAAAACCGCCTGGTAGCGTTTAGTTTCAGCCGTTGTTGAATTTATCATGCGCTTGCCATTCGTTGTCTTCGCCAGCGTCAGGCCGGCGCGTAATGCATTCTCATCCGGACTGTCAATGCACAGCGGCAGTTCGGTAACTTCCTGAATCGTATTAACCAGCCATTCCATGCATTCGATCTCCTGACCGACCATGGTACCGCAATTTACATCCAGATAATTTGCCCCTGCTTCTTCCTGCTGTTTGGCGACTTCTTGGATATAGGCCGCGTTTCTTGTCTCAACTGCTTCCCGAATGGCTTTACGGCTGGTATTAATAAGTTCTCCGATAATTAGCATTAAAACTTTCTCCCCCTGTCCAGTGTTGTATATACATCTATATAAAAATGATAACCTTAGTTGTCCTGTTTGTCAATAATGTTTTTTAACATTTTAAAAAATCTAATTTAATAAAAAATTCCGTATATATCTCAACTATACCCGGAAGGCCAGTTCTTGTAGTTTTGTTACCCGGCCGGCAAGCGGCTAGGTACGAAGCGCCATCGCCTGTAGCTTGACAGCAAGACCGCTAAGATCCTCAACGGCTTTGCTGATTTCAAAGCTGGCTGATTTCTGCTGCAAACTTACTTCATCGACCTCGATAATCTCTTTTTCTATACGAATTACCTCACTGCGCATATCTTCCAGCAGATTTCTGATCTCTTTGATAGAAACCTGGCTATTGGCAGATAACCTGCGAATTTCCGCCGCGACTACCGAAAAGCCCCGGCCTTGCTCGCCTGCCCGAGCAGCTTCAATGCTGGCATTCAGCCCGAGTAAATTGGTCTTGGCGGCAATGTCTTTTATGAAAGCGAGAATATTGTCGGATTTTCCGATACTGTTAGCCATTGACCGGCCGGACAATCTCAGCTTCTCCAGCTTATCGTTAAGCAGCGCCGCTTGTGCCGCCAATTCCTCACCGGAGGCCGCCACCTCTTCCGAAGAAGCCGCAATAGTTTGCGCAAAGCTTTGCAATATCTCCTGCGCTTCCAAACTGCACGCCAGGCCAATCCCCCCGATAATTTGGCCGCCGCCCGCCAGTATAGGAACACTAATATTCCTAAACGTAAAACCCCAGACTTCTTTTGCAACGATGCTATCCTGAACTTTATTATAATTTACAGCCTCCCACAGGCCGTCTCCCTGCGAGAGAGCCTTGCCCACAGGTGACTCATGCTTCATCTTCTGACCTGGTGAATAGCTGACAAAACGCTCTCTGTCGGCGACAACGATCATTGAATCAAAAGGAAGCACGCTTTGCATAATTGGTATACATTGAATCAGCGACCCTAAGAGGTTTTCCATGGTTTCAACTCCCTTCCTACCTGTCAGAAGGTTAAATTAACTAATCGGGCTAAACCACTTCTTTTGTTGGTTCTTCGGCTGTTTGATTTGTTTAGCTTATACCGAATCAGGATTAGCAAAGAAGTCCTGTTATTGTGAATTTCCAGATTGCCGGACAGACAAAACAGGTGCAGCCGCCATACCGGTTAGCATCGTATGCTGCCGCACCTGCCTGATAGTAAACACGATTAATTAACGAACCGTATTGGCCGATTCGTCTGCTGCTTATTTAGAAGCCGCCATATGGGTATACCCTGTCCGGTACCGGATTCAGATCAGCTTCATCGATTTCGGCAACGCAGCGCGCCATAGAGCCATCGCCCAGATACCAGCGGAGCGGGAAGCAGTAAAAGCGGAAGCGCTTACCGGCAACCTTGTCCAGATCGCCGCCAAGGTTTTCAACGCCGACGACGCCGTGCCCCAGCATGTACTTATGGCAGGGCTCCCAGGTGCCCCAGCAGCCGATTGCTTCCAGCTTACCGAATTTTTTATCATAGGCTTCTTTACCATGAACTTTGATGTAGGTTTCTTTATCAAATTCGGCATAGGCTTCAATACCGAACTGTTCGATGTACTCTTCAGTAATAGGTTTGCCGGAAGCGCCTAAGAGGTTCATCCGGGTCATGCCGTTGTTGCCCATAGCGGTGTGAAGCGGATGGTCCAGCGCCTGACTATCCATAGCGACGCACTTGACCTTGTGCTCCACAAACCACTTGCCGGCATCGATGCCGGTACCGCAGGAATAATGATAATATTCCTTGGAGTCATCAAACTTGCGATGCATGCCGGTGTTCAGGCAGACAATCATGCCTGCCAGTTCGCTCGGCTTGATGCCTACTTTTTCACAGGCGGCTTCAAGCTGCTTGGGTCCGATCAAACCCCAGCGCTCAATCTCAATGGGGAGGCAAACGGCGTCGCCGGTATATGCATCAACAGGCATCTCGTGAGTATAACGGGCTCTTCTGCCGTCGAACTCGATTTCCATAACGTGACGGGGAGCGTCGCAGTGCGTACCGGTGTGCATGGTGCAGGTGATCTTCTGCGTCAGAACGCCGCCCTTGGCCATAGTGTGCGCATTATCGATTACTGGCTTATCAAAGTAAGGCCAGCGGGGGATTTCTGCGCTGAAGGGGTGCGTCAAATCAACAAATATTTTCTTACCCATAATAATAAAACCTCCTAGATTCGCTTTTGATTTATTTTATTTATTAACAAGCCCAATACCCGCGTTCAACGGCGACATTTGCCCCAGTCATAAAATCACTGGCGCTGGAAGCCAGAAAAATGCAAGGTCCGACAAAATCTTCCGGCTCACCCAGCCGGCCAATGGGCAGACGCTTTAAGAAGTTTTTATAAACAGCACTTTCCGGATCAAACATCCATTCCGTTAAATCGGAACGGAATACCGTCGGGTTAATTGTATTTACATTGATTTTGTATTTTTCACTCCATTCGCAGGCCAGCGCTTGCGCCATGAGGTCAATACCGGCTTTGGCCGTGCAATAGCCGGTATAACCGGCCATGCCATTTTTGGAGCGGGCCGAAGAAACCAGAATCACTTTTCCGCCTTTGCCTTGCTCAACCATTTGCTGGCCGACGTATTTGCAGAACAGCCAGGTTCCCTGCACATCGGAAGACATAATCTTTTGCCATTCCGTTAAATCCTGTTCGAGAATGGGCTGGGCGTGATTGTAGCCTGCGGCCGTGACCAATACATTGATTTCCCCGAATTTAGCAACAGCAGTCTTGACAATGCTGATAACGTCAGCCTCTACGGCCGGATCGCCGGTGGCGTAACCGCATTCAATTCCCTGTGCTGCTAACTCGGTGCACAAAGCTTTACATTTGTCAGCGCTGCGGCCGGTAACAAACACTTTCATGCCTGCCAGCCCATAGCCAAAGGCAACAGCCCGGCCCAAAGCGCCGGTCGCGCCGGTAATCACCGCTATTTTCCCGGTTACATCGAACAATTTGTTTACGAATTGTTTGTCAATCATGCCATTCTCCCCTTCCTGGCGTTTAGTCCTGACAACCTGATTAATAACTAATAGCGACTAAAACGGCAGCCACCTGATTGGTTTCATTTATCATTTCCCGGCCTTCATTTGGTCCAATAAACAAAGAATCGTTCTTTTTGAGAACAAACGTTTCCGTCTTGGATTTTACAGTGATTTCGCCGTCGATAACAAAATAGATTTTTTCTGTTGGCGAATCCTCGTAGGCGTACTCCGCACCGCCGCCAGGCAGGAAATACGACAGCCCCATCCAGAATTTCGTGGCACCCGTTTCTTCTGTACCATGCAGCTTCATGGAGCGCATGTCAAAATGCTTCGGTGCAAGATAGGGCTTAACATTGGCTAATTCAACCTTTTGCAAGATAAATCCCTCCGTTTTTATAATAACGCCGCCATATGTCTTAGCTGCCAGCTGGCCACACTACACTGCCATTTCCTTCAGATTGGCAGCAATACTGTACTCTGCTTCGGTCGCTTCATTGATGGTTTTGAGACTTACTCCGGGTGCGGTCTCCGTCAAAACCATTCCCTGCGAAGTTATTTTGAAAACACAATAGTCTGTGACTATCATGCCGACAGCGCCAACGGCGGTTAAGGGCAGTGTGCATTTCTTTAATATTTTGGCGGCGCCGCCTTTGCCGACATGTTCCATGGCAACAATTACCCGTTTGGCGCCGACGACCAGATCCATAGCCCCGCCCATGCCTGGTACAATCTTACCAGGGACCGTCCAGTTGGCCAAATTACCGTTCTGGTCAACCTGCAAAGCGCCCAAGACAGTGGCGTCAAGATGGCCGCCGCGGACGATGGTGAAAGACATAGCACTGTCAAAAGTCGAGCCGCCCGGCACTATGCCTGCCGGCTGACCCCCGGCATTGGTCAGGTCGGGATCGATAGCCGCCCCCGCAGGCCCGAGACCAACAAAGCCATTTTCCGAATGCAGGATTACTTGCTTATCATTCGGAATGTAGTTGGCAACCAGCGTAGGAATGCCGATGCCCAAATTTACTACATCGCCGTCATTCAGCTCTTGGGCAACCCGTTTGGCAATTAAAACTCTATTTTCCATAAACCTTCCTCCCGTCTCCCGCTAAGCCTGAACAATATAATCGACGAAGATTCCCGGCACCATCACTTCGTCAGGATCAATTTCACCGGCAGACACAATGGCGTCGACTTCGGCAAGCACAACATCGGCTGCCGTGGCGATGACCGGGTTAAAATTCCTTGTCGATCTTCTAAATACCAGATTCCCTTCCCTATCGGCCTTGTTAGCCTTTATCAGTGCAACATTGGCCCGTAACGGTTTTTCCAGTAAAAAATCATGACCGTCAATGCTAATAATTGGCTTGCCTTCGGCAACGATCGTTCCCACACCGGTGGCTGTAAGTACTCCCCCCAAACCGGCGCCGCCTGATCGAATCCGTTCGATCAACGTGCCTTGCGGCGACAGTTCCACTTCCATTTCGTTAGCATTCATCTGACGGCCTGTTTCAGGATTTGTACCAACATGCGAAACAATTGCCTTTTTTACCTGTCGGTTAACAATGAGTTTGCCAATCCCCCGGTCTGGATAGCCGGTATCATTGGCTATGACAGTTAGCTCTTTATAGCCTTTATTAACCAGAGCATCAATCATTCTCTCCGGCGTTCCGTTGGCCAGAAAACCGCCGATCATTATTACAATGGAATTTTGTATCTTTTCCATTGCCTGTTCTATACTGATTATTTTTGACATTGTTGCCCCCTCAGTTGCTAAAGTTTGTCTATGCAGTCCGATGCCATAATTAATAAGCACAAACCGTGCCAAGAGAAAAACAGTTGTTTGATAATTTAATATTTTTAATTGCAGCGTAACGTTCCGATAGAATTAAATAACTTCTTATCATCTGTTATTGTTAATCAGGTAATAAAATAGTCGCCTATTCTTGATACAAAAATAGCAATTGATGAAATTTGTCATCAGGTTTTTTTAGAAAATTAGTACACTTTTATAGCAGCAGCCGTTCTTTTTGCGAGATGAAAAAGCGCATCAGTACTGATGCGTTTTTTCATCTCGCAAAACAATGCCAAGTTTTTTAGCTTTCTTCACAATTGTGGACTGGTCTACCTTCAATACCTTAGCGGCTTTTCTGGTGCTGCCGCATAGGGACAGCGCCTTTTCAATGGCCCTTTTTTCTATATTGCTTACAATCTCTTTAAGCCCCATTTCCTCTACAACCAGTTCAGACATATAAGAAGGATGTATGTTTAGCAAATTGCCGATCTGTTCATTGCTGATTACCCCGCCCGTCTCAGACACGATAACAAGCCTTTCAATGATATTTTGCAACTCGCGAATATTACCCGGCCAGGAATATAGCCGCAGCATTTCAAAACCCCGGGGTTCAATAACCGCGTTTTTACTGTATTTCGCATTATATTTTTCCATAAAATAGCGGACTAAAATTTCGATGTCTGCCACGCGCGAGCGCAACGGCGGAATATGAATAGGAAACACATTTAAACGGTAATACAGGTCTTCCCGGAACCGGCCCTGCTTTACCAGTTCTTTTAAGTCACAGTTCGTAGCCGATAAAATCCGCACATCCAGTTTAACCGGCTTTGCTCCACCAATGCGGGTTACTTCCTTATGCTGGATAACCCTGAGCAATTTGGATTGCAGCTCCATGGGCATATCGCCAATCTCATCCAGCATAATGGTGCCCTTGTCAGCCAGTTCAAACAAACCGGTTTTACCGGTGCTGGCCGCGCCGGTAAAGGCGCCTTTGGCATAGCCGAACAACTCGGCTTCCAGCAAATTAGACGGAATAGCTGCACAATTCACCTTAATGAAAGGGCCATTTTTTCTCAAGCTGGTTTGATAGATTTCATCGGCTACCACTTCTTTGCCGGCGCCGGTTTCCCCGGTAATCAAAACCGTAACGTCGAGATTCGCCACCTGCTCAATACTTTTGATGACCTGCCTGATTTCCAGGCTGTTGCCGATCAGCTTCTTCTGAAAATGGAGTTTTCTAAGATGCTCTACCTCCAAGGCGCTTTTTATCTTGTCCTTTTCTACGGCTTTGATTTGTTGTTGCGACGCTTCCAAATTCGCCTTCATTTGCAGCAAGTCGGTAATTTCCCGGTCAATGATAACTACTTTTTTTACATTACCTTCGTCATCAAACACCGGACTGCCGGTAATCAGCATCTTCGTTCCGTTTCTTAAGCTTTCCCCCATAGCATTTACTTGTTTTTTTTGTTTTAAGACTTCCGGGGTCACCGCATTGAGATAAACCCCTGCCTGTAAAAGCTCGTCAACATACTTACCCAGTACCTCCTCCGGGCGAATCCCGGTAATTCTGGTATAGGCCTCATTGACGTACAGCGTTTTCCCCTGACCGTCAGTAATATATATGCCGTCATACAAATGATCGCCTATTTCCCGAAAATCCAACTCTTTCGTCACAGTAAGCTCAGCAAGCACTTTCTGTAAGCCTGAGGAAATATCCTGATATGCCGAGACATCCCAATACTGCTTCTCTATTTTGTTAATAAGTTCTTTTAGGATTGTTTCGCTGGTATTTCTGTTGCTGTTCATAGTTCCCTCCCCAAAGGCAGCTTTCTCTACCTATTCTCGCTTCTTATTTCGTTAAACAAATCAATCTGGGCAAGCAGTAAGCATATGTATATCAGATTATTCTGGCACAAAAATTGCATATGTTTTAGATCTGAACGCTTAACAACTGTCAGTTGCAGATGACCAGCGCCTAAAAGCTTGCGCAACTAAAAAACAGGAGGTTGAAGAATGAAAGAAGTTGTTATCGCCGCCGCCCAGCGGACAGCCATAGGTAGTTTTAATGGCAGCCTGGCGCCTCTAGCGGCCCAGGACCTTGGCAGCATGGTTATCCGTGCCGCTTTAGAAAAAATCAATTTTGCCCCAGATATTGTTGATGAAGTTATTTTAGGCAACGTACTCCAGGCCGGTTTGGGGCAAAATCCAGCCAGGCAGGCCGCCCTCAAAGCGGGGTTACCGGTGGAAGTACCCGCTTACACCATAAATAAGGTCTGCGGCTCCGGGCTAAAAGCTGTTAATCTGGCTGCGCAGGCAATTTTGGCCGGCGATGCGGAGGTCATTGTGGCCGGCGGTATGGAAAGCATGACCAATGCCCCTTATGTTCTCGACAGCAAAGCCCGCTGGGGGTACCGCATGGGCAACAGCAAAGTCATTGATGTCATGATTCAGGATGGCTTATGGTGCGCCTTTAATGACTACCACATGGGCATTACCGCCGAAAACGTAGCGGCAAAATACGGTATTACCAGAGAGCAACAGGATGAGCTGGCGGCCGAGTCCCAGGCAAAAGCCATTGCAGCTATCGATAGCGGTGCATTTAAAGCCGAAATTATTCCGGTAACAATCAAAGGCAGAAAAGGCGACACCCTCATCGACACCGATGAATTCCCCAAACGGGATACAACCGCAGACACACTCGCCAAATTGCGCCCGGCTTTTAAAAAGGACGGCACGGTAACTGCCGGCAATGCTTCCGGCATTAATGACGGCGCGGCAGTACTTGTTGTCATGTCCGGGGAAAAAGCCAACGCTTTGGGGCTTAAACCGCTGGCCCGCATTATCGGCTACGGTGCGGGCGGAGTAGATCCGGCCATCATGGGCATGGGCCCGGTGCCGGCGGTGCAAAAGGCGCTTGCCAAAGCAGGCCTTACTATCGCCGATATCGACCTTTTCGAAGCCAACGAAGCCTTTGCCGCGCAATTTTTAGCCGTTGGTAAAGAATTGGGGCTGCCCAAAGAGAAAACCAACGTCAACGGCGGCGCAATCGCCTTAGGTCATCCGATTGGCGCCAGCGGCGCCCGAATCCTGGTATCTCTGCTCCATGCCCTTGAGCAGCGGGAAGCAAAGCGAGGCTTAGCTACACTGTGTATCGGCGGCGGTCAGGGTATTGCCACGATTGTAGAACGAATCTAAAAAACGACGAGGTGAATGAATCATGGAAAAAACAATTATTACGGTAGCACCAACCGGTGCTTGGCCCACCAAGGAGCATAACCCCAATATCCCGCTGACACCTGATGAAATCGCCGAAGATGTATTTAAGTGCTGGCAGGCCGGTGCGGCTGTCGCTCACTTGCACATGCGGGACGACGCAGGCAAAGGCACCATGTGCAAGGAAAAGTTCCGGGAAACCGCCGAATTAATTAGAAGCAAATGCGATATTGTCCTCAACCTGACAACCTCCGGCGACTTAAATGCCACCGACGAAACCAGAATGGCGCACTTAATTGAACTTAAGCCGGAAATGGCTTCTTATGACGCTGGTTCTATGAACTGGATGCATAACAGTCTGTTTCTTAATCCGCCACAGTTCTTGGAGAAGCTCGGCAAAACTATGATTGAAAATAGTGTAAAACCGGAAATTGAAATTTTTGACGCCGGTATGATCTACAATTCACTTTATTACATGAAAAAAGGGGTAATTGAACAGCCGGCGCATTATCAGTTTGTCCTGGGAGCTGCCGGCGGTACGGCTGCCACCATCGAAAATTTAGTATATTTGAAAGGATTGTTGCCCCAGGGAGCTACCTGGTCGGCATTAGGTATCGGCAACGGTCACCTGCCGATCATGTTTGCCGCTATCGCCCTTGGCGGCCATGTCCGTGTCGGCATGGAAGATAACGTCTACTATGCCAAAAATCAACTGGCGAAATCCAACGCCGAGTTTGTGGCCCGCGCTGTCAGAGTAATTAAAGAAGCCAACCGTTCCGTAGCCACGCCGGCGGAAGCACGAGAAATCCTAGGTCTAAAAAAGAGATAAACAGGAGATTACATTATGATTAACAATATTGGTGTTATTGGCGCAGGCACGATGGGCCACGGGATAGCTTTATCCTTTGCTCTCTATGGCTATGACGTTACCTTGTACGACGCCTACGCAAACCAGTTGCAAAAAGCACTGACCGACATAGCCGCCGAGCTCGCTCTTCTGGCGGAGGAAAATTTCATTAAAACAGAAGATATTCAGCCGACGCTGGCCAGGATTAAGCTTTACAGCGACCTGAAACAAGCTGTGCAGGACCGGGATTATGTAATTGAAGCCACGCCGGAAATCCTGGAACTCAAGCAAAAATTATTCAAAGAATTAGATGAGTTATGCCCTAAGCACACTATCTTAGCCAGCAATACCTCCAGCCTCAGACTGGACGGCATGATGGCCGCGGTATCCGACGAGCGCAAACAACGCATGCTTGTTAATCATTGGTATAACCCCGCTCACCTTATGCCCATTGTTGAACTGTCCTGCTTCGGCAATATGCCGCCGGCAATCTATAGCAAAGTTGAGCAATTACACGCTGCCATCAAAAAACAAACAGTGAAAGTATTGAAAGATGTTCCGGGATTGGTAGCCAACCGGATTCAACAAGGTGTCGCCCGTGAAGTCTTCTCACTCATTGAAATGGGCGTCGCCGAACCGGCCGATATTGACAAGGCGCTCAAGTTTGGCCCTGCTTTCCGCTATGCTACCACCGGCCAGTTGGAGGTAGCCGATTTTGGCGGGCTGGATATTTGGTGTGTAGTGGGCGATAACCTGCTGAAGGAAATGGACAGCCGCCAGGAAGCCAACGGTCTTTTGAAGCAAAAAGTAAAAGAAGGCAAGCTCGGCATAAAAACCGGCGAAGGTTTTTTTAAATATGAGGCAGCCGAGCTCTCTAATATCAAGAAAGCCTTTATGAAAAAGTTAATTCATCAGTTGAAAGCTTCCGAGTATTATACCTAACCAAGGAACAGCGTCACATTTTTTACAGGGCAACCAGCGCATCTGCCGATTGCCCTGTTTTCTTGCTTATACCGGACCGGTCACTTTCCGTCCACTAAGCATTTTGAAATAATCCCTTCCCGAGAATCCGACAGCCAAAACGATTGGCGCGCATATAATTATAATTAAATTCTGCTTACCGAAATCTTATTTTGTTTCTCGCGCTTTTCTAATGGTGCAACCGGATAGCCAACCGCCAGCGCTGATAGGATTTTATATTGATCCGGAATATTCATTTTGCTTATCAGTTCCGAATTATCGCGAATTTTGCCCAGGCATCCCCATATGTAGGTACTGCCCAAATTCAATGCCGTTGCCTGTAAGATCATATTTTCGATTATACAGCCCATATTGGCATATTCGATACAGTCTGCCGATAAATCTGTTGCCGATAAAAAAATTATTGTCGGGGCCCCAAAAAATGGATCAAATACATTGCCGGTCTTACGCGAAGCCGTTTTCGTTACCTCCCGGATACAAGTCAGTAAGTCAGCAGCCTGTACGACCGTAATA
>JAEZQV010000161.1 GCA_023441125.1 Bacillota bacterium | reverse complement strand
CCGTCAAATATTCCAAAGAGCGGGTGCAATTCGGCAAACCCATTGCCAGCAACCAGGCCATTGCCTTTATGCTGGCCGATATGGCCACCAAAGTCGACGCCGCCCGCCTGCTGGTGTATCGCGCCGCCTATCGGAAAGAGCAGGGCCTGGCCTATGCCAGTGAAGCCGCCATGGCCAAAATGTTTGCCGCCGATATTGCCATGGAAGTGGCCACCGACGCCGTCCAGATTTTCGGCGGTTATGGCTACAGCCGGGAATATCCGGTCGAACGGCTTATGCGGGATGCCAAAATCACCCAGATCTATGAAGGAACCAATCAAGTACAGCGGATGGTCGTTGCCGCCAGCTTGCTGCGGTAAGCACGCTAGTGCTGCTACGAAGCATACAGGGGGATGCATGGAATGGAAATAGTAGTTTGTGTTAAACAGGTGCCGGACACGACCGAAGTGAAGATCGATCCGGTGACCAACACCCTGATTCGCCAGGGAGTGCCCAGTATCGTCAACCCCTTTGATAAAAACGCCGTCGAGGCCGCCCTCCGCCTGAAAGAAGCCCAGGGCGGCAAAGTGACCGTCATCACCATGGGGCCGCCGCAGGCCAAAGAAGCGCTGAAAGAATGTCTGGCCATGGGCGCCGATGAGGCGCTCCTCATCAGTGACCGGGCCTTCGGCGGCGCCGATACATTGGCGACCAGCTATACCCTGGCGGCGGCGATCCGGAAAATCGGCACGGTGGATATGATTATCTGCGGCAAACAGGCCATTGACGGCGACACCGCCCAGGTCGGACCGGAAATCGCCGAACACCTGGGCTGGGCCCAGGTGACTTGTGTGTCGGAAATTGATATTGTGGACCAAACGGTAAAACTCGAGCGGGAACAGGAAGAAGGCTATGAACTGATTGAGACTCATTTGCCGGTGCTGCTCACCGTGCTCAAATCCATTAACGAGCCGCGGCTGCCCACCGTTAAGGGCACCATGAAAGCCAACCGCAAAGAAATTCCGGTATGGACGGCCGCCGACATGGATGTCGACCCTGCCCGGCTGGGACTAAAAGGGTCACCGACGCAGGTCCGGCGTATCTTCACGCCGCCGCAGCGGGTGCAGGGACAGCTCATTCAGGCCGGCAGCGCCCGCGAAGCCGCCGGCCTCTTGGTTAAAAAACTGACAGACGCCAAATTGGTGTAAAGGAGGGCAATACCATGGCAGTAAAAGTCAATACAACCGAATGCATCGGCTGCGGCGCCTGTATCAGTGCCTGCCCTTTCGGCGCACTGGTTATGGAAACAGATAAGGCCTGCATCACCGAAGCCTGTACCGCCTGCGGCGCCTGTGTCGAGGTATGCCCGGTCGGCGCCATTACCCGGGAACAAGCAGAAAAAACAGTCGCCATCGATAAAAACGAGTATCAAGACGTCTGGGTGTACATCGAACTGGCCGAAGGGCAACCCAGAAACGTGGCCCATGAACTACTGGGCGAAGGCCGCAAACTGGCCGATGCCATGGGGCAGAAACTGGCCGGCGTGCTGATTGGCGACCAGGTGGAGCACCTGGCCAAAGACATCTTCGCCAGCGGCGCCGATACCGTGTATAGCATAGCCGGACCGGAATTTAAGCACTATTCCACCGACGGCTTTACCGCCGTGTTCACCGACCTCATTCATACCTATAAACCGGCGGTGATCCTCATGGGCGCCACCAATGACGGGCGCGATTTAGGCCCGCGGGTGGCCTGCCGGGTCGGCACCGGCCTGACGGCCGACTGCACCAACCTGGGGATTGACGGCGAGACCGGCCTGGTGGCCTGGACCCGGCCGGCCTTCGGCGGCAATATCATGGCGACCATCCTGTGTCCCGAGCACCGGCCGCAGATGGGCACCGTGCGCCCCAAAGTCTTTAAACGGCCGGAGCAGGATTTCTCCCGCAGCGGCGAAGTCATTCGCGTTACGAGCCCTGTCAGGGCGCAGGACATCCGCACCCGGCTCGTGGATGTCATCAAAGTGTGCACCGCCGCCTGCAACCTGGAAGAAGCCGAGATTATTGTATCCGGCGGCCGGGGGCTGGGCAAGCCGGAAAATTTTGCGCTGATTGAAGAATTGGCCAATGTATTGGGCGGGGCGGTAGGCGCCTCCCGGGCGGCGGTCGATGCCGGCTGGAAGCCGCATATGCACCAGGTGGGCCAGACCGGCAAAACAGTAGGCCCGAAAGTCTATTTTGCCTGCGGTATTTCCGGCGCCATCCAGCATATGGCCGGCATGTCGTCTTCTGATATTGTCATCGCCATTAATAAAGATGCCGATGCGCCCATCTTCAGGGCGGCCGACTATGGCATTGTCGGCGATTGCCTGGAAGTGCTGCCGGCCCTCATTGAAGAGTTCAAAAAAATCAAGCAAAACTAAAGCGCAATACCGGGAGGGCTGGAAACGTGGAGTTTAACAAAGTATTAATCATTGGCGCAGGACAGATGGGCAGCGGCATTGCCCAGGTCATGGCCCAGGGCGGGCTGACCGTAATCCTGCAGGATATCAAGCCCGAGTTTGTCGAGAAGGGCCTGGCCGGCATTGCCGGCAACGTAAGCAGGGCGGTGGAAAAAGGCAAACTGCCGGCAACTGAAAAAGACGCCATTCTGGCCCGGATTTCCGGCGCGGTTGCCCTGGATGCCGCGGCCTGCCAGGTAGACTTGGTAGTAGAAGCGGCCGTGGAAAACGCGGCAATTAAACGGGAAATCTTTCAGACCCTGGACAAACAGTGCCCGGCGCATACCATTCTGGCGACCAATACCTCGTCCCTGCCGCTAACCGCCATCGGCGCCTTTACCAAGCGGCCCGACAAAGTCATTGGCATGCATTTCTTTAATCCGGCGCCGGTCATGAAGCTGGTAGAAATCATTACCGGTCTGGCCACCAGTGAGGCCACTTTTGCTGCGATCAAGGCATTGGCAGAGAAGCTGAATAAAGCACCCGTCCGGGTCGCCGATTACCCCGGCTTTGTCGGCAACCGGATTATGATGCTGATGATTAATGAAGCGGTATGCACCCTGATGGAAGGGGTTGCCAGCGCGGAAGATATTGACCAGGTGGCCAAGCTGGGCTTTAATCACCCGCTGGGGCCGCTGGCGTTAGCCGATCTTATCGGCAATGATACTGTGCTGTATATCATGGAAGTGCTGTATGCGGGCTATGGGGACCCCAAGTACCGTCCCTGCCCGCTGCTTAGAAAAATGGTTGAGGCCGGTTTCCTGGGGCGGAAAACCGGCAAGGGCTTTTATGACTATGGCAAATAAGCCTGACTGACTGGGATGGCAGCTAAATCAATACCCTGGGGGGGCGGAGTGCCATGAAAGCGTATAATAACCTTTTGTTTAGCAGTAATGCGGGGATTGGTGTCTTAACCTTACACCGGCCGCATGCTTTAAATGCCTTGAATTACGACCTTCTGAAAGAGCTGGATGACGTACTTACGCATATTGAAGAGGACGAGACCACAAAAGTGGTTATTATTACCGGCAGCGGCGACAGAGCCTTTGCGGCCGGCGCCGATATCACCGAGATGCAGCCTTTGTCAGCAATGGCAGGGCGCAGCTGGGCCAGGTTCGGCCAGGCCGTATTCAATAAAATTGAAAATCTGCCCCAGCCGGTTATTGCCGCGGTTAACGGCTTTGCCTTAGGCGGCGGCTGTGAACTGGCCATGGCCTGCGACATCCGGCTCGCCGCGGACAATGCCAGATTCGGCCAGCCGGAAGTGACATTGGGTATTGTCCCCGGCTTTGCCGGTACGCAGCGCCTGCCCAGGCTCGTGGGCAAAGGCCGGGCCAAAGAACTGTTATTCACCGGCGATATTATTGATGCCCGGGAGGCGTACCGCATCGGCCTGGTTAACAGCGTGACGGCGCCGGCGGAACTTATGAATGCGGCCCGGGCGCTGGCGGAAAAAATCATGTCCCGGGCGGCAGCAGCCGTCATGCTGTGCAAGACGGCAGTCAATAAGGGGCTGGACATGGATCTGTCCTCAGGGGTGGATTATGAAGCGGAAGTATTTGGGTTATGCTTTGCTACCGCTGATCAAAAAGAAGGCATGACGGCTTTTGTTGAAAAGCGAAAAGCGCATTTTACCGGCCAGTAAGCCAGAAACTTAAACAGCAACTAAGAAAAGAGGTTTTTTGACCTCTTTTTTTGGCTTGACAGAATATGCAACACTTACCTACTCCGCTTATGCATAACGGTCGTCTGCGCCTCAGTAGCTTTACGTTTTTTCTTACTTGATGAAGTGGAGGGCTTGACGAATGATGAATGCAATGTCATACCGGACCAAGCTGATGCTGTTTATCATGCCGGTAGTGGTTGCCGGCCTGGTGATAATCAGTGCGGTGGCGTACATAGGGATCAACAACCTGATCGAAGATGAACTAAGCAAAAGTATGTTACTGGCGACAGAACAAACGGCCGGCACCATTAACACCTGGCTGGAAGCGCATCTTCTGGAACCGGAAACCATTGCGGCAACTCCGGCCGCCAAAGCCGTCAACACTAATTTTGGCATAGCCGACGCCCAGAATATCAGCCGGTATAAATTTCTCCACGAGAAGTATCCGGATGTATTCCAGGATATCTATGCCGCCAACCGGCAGGGAGATTATCACACCGTACAAAAGAATGGCAGTGATTTCTCCTTTTTTACCGGCAATGTAAGTACACGGGACTATTTTAAGTCCATTATGGCCGGCGGTCCGGCCCAGATAACACCACCCATGATCTCTAAGACAACCGGTTTACCGACCATCTTTATGGTGGCGCCCATTAAAGATGACGGCAATGTTCCCCAGGGTTTAATCGGCGCCGGGATTTCCCTGCAGTATGTGCAGCAGGTGGCGGGCAGTTTAACATTTGGACAAACAGGCTATGGCATCATGATCGCCAAGGATGGCACATATATTCAGCATCCTGACAAAAGTTTTGTCATGCAAAAGAAAATCACCGAATTAGAGGACCCGACCAGCCGGGAACTGGGAACGCTTATGCTTGCCGGCAAGCCGGGTATTTTCCGCTATACCTTCGAGGG
>JAEZQV010000157.1 GCA_023441125.1 Bacillota bacterium | reverse complement strand
AACCTCGACATCAATGCCGAAGGCTTCCGCCATTCTGGCAGTTTTGATGGCGCCGGTGATGCCCATATCATATTCGGGATCAACCCGCAGAAAGTCGGTCCCGCCGGCTAGCAGAAAATCGCACTTCGCTTCCAAGGCGCGGACATGTTCCGTTATCAGGAGCGGAGTTTTAATCATTTCTCGTAATCTTTTGTGGGCGAAAGCAGACATGGAATTATCGCGGTAGGGGTCCTCATACCAGAAAAAATTGGCGTCGTCGCAGGCCCGGCCTACATATAATGCATCGGCAAAATTATTTAAATCCGATGCGCCGTCATACATAAGCTGCATTCTATCCCCGATAGCTTCCCCTAATTTTCTGATCAGCGTCGCTTCGACTTTGGCATCACCGTCAAACCAGCCATGATGCTTAAAGGCCTTGTAGCCCATGGCGGCGCACTGTTTGGCAAAATCCATGAAGGCTTCATAGCTGTCCAGCATGCCGGTGTGGTCTCCATGATAAGTACTGGCATAAGCTGTTATTTTCGTTCTAAATTGTCCAAGCATTTGCGCGATGGATTTGCCGCATTGCTTTCCCGCTAAATCCCACAGGGCAATATCTACGGGACCGTGTCCCATATGGTCCTGATGGCAGAGCCGACGGTTAGACATATTGTAGAAAGCTTCTCGCATATCGGAGTCCGTCCCCGGCAAATCAGTGACTAACATCAGTGTCTGCGCTAACGCCGGCCGCGTTCCGCCCCAGTGGGTTACATATTCTCCCCGCGAACCATCCTCGCACTCAATGGTTAGGGCATACTTTCTTAATGGTAATTGGCCGCCTTTTAAATAGCCAATGTGATTATGGGTGTTTTCCGAAGCGGCGCCCATATCATTCACTGTGTAAGTAAAGTCATACACCTCGACCTTGCTGATAATTGACACGATAAAATCTCCCCTTTATTCTGCGGATGTTGATTACGCATTATTAAACACGCAAATTGCATGCCAATTATTAAAAAGGGGTAGATAATTTAACTATTTGGATCTATAGTTTAGATGCGATTATTTTAGCGCCAATGACGATAGCGGTATATTGAAAAATTATTTTAATTATTGCAAAAAAGGGTATACCTACCTAGCTTTGGCGATGTTAAAATAGTTTAACATTTGTTTACGATTCTTAACAATGTTAATTGCTGTTTACAGCGACAGACCCTTAGCAGCTAAGAGGTCCGTAAAATTAAAGAAGCTTCTTTCCCTGATGATACCGGCAAGACTGACTGGTACTAAGGGGTTGGGAAAATTTTCTGTTTGAAGCTATATATGGCATAGTAATTGCAATATAATGGCGGGAGGAGAGGAAAACTAAGCAGGAGGTTTTAGCAAGTGGATACCGATTTTATTAAGGGTGTCATTGTTCCCATTCTTACACCCATTGATGAAAATGAAATTATCAATGAACAGGTTCTGCGGAAAATGGTTAACTACGTTATTGCCGGGGGCGTTCATGGAATTCTTCTCTATGGCAGTAATGGTGAATTCTTTGCCGTTGAATATGAAGAGTTAGCGCGCGGCATCGAAATTGTCCTGGATGAGACCAAAGGCAGAGTTCCCGTATATGCGGGCGTTGGGGCCATTACAACAAGGAAATGTGTCCGGATTGCGCAACTGGCGGTCCAAAAAGGTGTACAGGGCATATCGGTTTTACAACCCATGTTTATTGCTCCCAGCGAAGAGGAACTGTATGGGCATTTTAAGGAAATAGCTGAATCCGTACCGGACACTGCAGTCCTTTTATACAATAATTCAGCCAGGACCCATTATAATATCAGTGCCGATTTAGCAGTTCGGTTAAACGAAACCGTAGATAATGTCGTTGGTATCAAGGACTCCAGCGGGGATATGACATTGCTCGCAGAGTATGTTCGCCTGACGCGACACACAAATTTCAAGGTCCTGGCAGGCAAGGATACCTTAATTTATGCCTCGCTGGCGCAAGGCGCGGTTGGGTGTGTTGCAACAACGGCGAACTTTTTGCCGGCGTATGTAACCGATATTTACAATAAATATACAGAAAATAATTTGCCGGGAGCTTTAGCGGCGCAATTTCGACTTACCCCAATTAGAAAGGCCTTGGACTTGGCCAGCTTTCCGGTAGGAACCAAGGATATTGCCAACCTAATGGGGCTGCAGGTAGGCGCCCCCTATAAGCCCAATCAGAATTCTCCAGGGGTAGTGCTGGAGAAAATGAAAAGTATTCTCAGCAAAGCAGGCCTAAAAATTGAGGCCGAATCCTGAATTGGCGGGAGCAATGCCGTAGCCCCTCCGCTGACAACAGAATGGGCAATGCTTTAGATTGCGTTCAATACAAACAAGGAGCGATGATTATGAAAATTGGGTTTATTGGTCTTGGCATCATGGGCAGGCCCATGAGCAAAAATTTATTGAAGGCTGGTTATGAGGTTGTTGTCTGCGACGTTGTGCCAGCGGCCGTGGACGAGGTGGTGGCCGCCGGCGCCAAGGCCGCTGCCACGCCCAAAGCCGTTGCCGAGCAGACTGAGGTTATTATCACCATGCTGCCTGACTCGCCGCAGGTAAAACAAGTGGTTTTAGGGGAAAATGGCGTAATTGAGGGGGCGAAAAAGGGGGCTATCGTTGTCGACATGAGTTCGATCGCACCGCTGGTCAGCCGGGAAGTGGCGCAGAAACTGGCCGAAAAGGGCATTGAAATGCTGGATGCACCCGTTAGCGGTGGTGAACCGAAGGCAATTGACGGCACGCTTTCCATAATGGTGGGAGGCAAGAAAGCGGTATTCGACAAATGCTATGACCTTATTAAAACGATGGCTGGCTCGGTAGTGCTGGCTGGTGATGTCGGCGCCGGCAATGTGACAAAGCTGGCCAACCAGGTAATCGTGGCTATTAATATTGCCGCGGTGTCGGAAGCGCTGGTGCTTGCCAGTAAAGCCGGGGTGGAGCCCGAATTGGTTTATCAGGCCATTCGCGGCGGCTTAGCCGGCAGCACGGTGCTGGACGCCAAGGCGCCTTTAATGATGGATCGCAAATTTGACCCGGGGTTCCGGATTAATCTGCATATCAAGGATTTAAACAATGTCCTGGCAACCTCGCATGAAGTGGGTGTGCCCCTGCCGCTGACGGCGGCCGTTATGGAAATGATGCAGGCTTTGAAAGTAGACGGTCTGGGGGAAAGCGATCACTGCAGCTTAGTAAAATACTATGAAAAATTGTCTAAGGCTACAGTAGGGCGATAGTATTGACAGCTGCATCGCGGGACCTTTTTTCGCCTTTTGGTAAAATGAACAGGCCCTCAGCCAACGCTTAACGCACAAGCGTTGGCTGAGGGTCGTATTGTTATTGTCCGGTATAAACAGCAGATGTATCTCGTTCCTAGTAAGCCAAGAAACAATGCTTTTTAACAGCGGGGCGGGCGCTTGCGCAATTTTCGGCAAGAATGTATCGCAAAGAAGCTTCCGCCAGTATGTCCATAGTGTCGATCAACGGACAAGCGGTATCGCCTTGTGCAAGCAGGAGCGGCAATTCGGTGCAGGCAAGCAAGGCGTATTCCGCACCGGCAGCATGAAGACTCTCAACCTCTTTAAGCAAGGCAAGCTTATCGGCAGCGCCGCTCTTGCCTAAGATAATTCTGCCGATTATCTGTGCGACCGCCTTTTGCCGGGAGGCAGCCGGCAGAATAGATTCGATACTGTTCGCGGCGAACTCACGCTGATACAGGCAGGCTTCGATCGTGGTCGTCGTGGCCAATAAGCCGATGCGTTTTATATTGTGGCTTGCAAGCTGCCTGCAGGTCTCTTCGATAATGCTAAGGATGGGCACTCGGGCCGCACTGCGGAACGAGTTGATGTGAATATGGGCGGTATTGCAGGGGATAACGCAAAAATCAACTTTATCCTGGATTGCTTTTAGTCCGCCTAAGACCAGTTCTTGCAAAGTATACTCACCCGGCCTGGATAAGCTGTTGGCAATTTGAAATGGTTCAGGCACGCTGTATATTACCACCGGCGGATAAGCCTGGACATTTTGCCTGTTTTGAAACAGCCGGATTAATTTCAGGTAGAATAAAGCAGTGGCTTCCGGTCCCATCCCGCCGATAATACCGCAAGTCTTCATTCCATGACCTCGCTTTCTGGCGCAACTCCTGTTGGCAGTGTGTCACAGCCAAAAATTATATCAAAGCCGTCAGGCTTTTTAACAGCGTCATAGCCGTAGAATCCCAGAGCCAGCAACTGTTTTTGCGCGTCGATAGCGGCTGCCGGCAGGCGCTGCGTTGTCAGGGGAGTTTTTCGCTTGTGCGTATCCAAATGCAAAATGTAGCGCAGTAAGCCCTGATATTTTAGTTTCAGTTGTTTAATCACAAAGCCTTGCGTCATCGTGACTTTGAGGGAAGGATAATTATTAGGGGCAATGGTCAGCAAAAAGTGCCTGTAACCATGCTCTTTAAGCAGTTTCAGGTGAGTCGCATGGATTAATTTCAGGAGGCCTTGATGCCTATGGCCGGGGTGTACCGCAACCGGCCCTAACTGCGCGACCTGCAGTAACTCTTCCCGGCACAGTCCGATATCCTGGCCAAGATTCTCTTCGCCCCAACCGGGAAATACCGCAAAATGAAAGCCGAGCAGTTGTTCCCGGCAAAATACACCGAGCGCACCGTTGGGCTGCGCTAACTGCTGCCGGAAGAACTCAACCGGTTCCAGATAATAGGACGTTGGATCAGACAGCGTTTGCGAGATATATTCCTGCATGGCGAGAATTTGCCCAAGGTCATTGCCGGTTAAAAATCTGAGTTCATATTCGGAAGTATGGCTGTAGGAGTCTTCCAACCTGTCCATGGCGGTCTTATGTCACCATCCTTTTGCATTGCACTCAGTCGTTTGCTGGCACAGGAAATTGTATAGCAAACTCAGTGCCGGCCGGACCTGTCTGTACGCTGATTTTGGCATTGTGTCTGGCAGCAATGCTGTAGCATACCGCCAAGCCCAGGCCGGTGCCGGAATCTCTGGTTGTTAAAAAGGGCATGCCGATATTTTCCAGTATTCGCGGTGCAATTCCCTGGCCCTGATCTTGGATTGTCAAAACAACCGAGTTTGGCGCAGTACATGTACGAATGGTTACAATGCCATTGGCTGTCATGGCATCCAAGGCATTTCGCACCAGGTTCAAGATCAATTGCCGGATTTCTTTGTCGTCGATAAGAACATTGGGGATTTCCTGCAGTTCCAGATGCAAGGACATGCTAGAGAGGTTGGCATTGGCTTGGATGAGGGGGGCAAGCGCCTCGATAACGGCATTCAGATTGCTGGCTTTCAGATTCACCGTCTTATTTTTCGCCAATGATAAAAACTCGGTTATAATCGCATTGGTGCGGTCCAATTCTTCGATCATGAGTGTATAAAAAGCTGCATAGGGAGAATTGGGTTCCTTTTTGCCAATCATCTGCAGGAAGCCCCGGACAGTAGTCATGGGGTTGCGGATTTCATGAGCAAGACCGGCGGCCATTTCGCCGATAACATTTAACCGGTCCATCCGCGCCAGCTGTTTTTCGATCTGTTTTTGTTGCGTGACATCCCGGATAACCGCCAGTACCGTTTCCGGATATTCATGTTCGTAGAACTCGGGAATTAAGTGGGCCTGAAAGTTTATTACCTGCTGCGAGCTTGTTGTAAACTCAAAATCCAATATGGTATTGCCGTAGTCTGACCTTTCCTTAGCAAATATTTCTTCGACTGCCGTTAAGAAGCATTCCGGCATCCTGGTAGCCCCGAGCGGCTGGCCAATTAGGTTTTTAGCAGGCTGCGCAGCGTATGATTCGAAAACGGCATTGAGATACGTAATAATACGGTTTTTGTCTACCCGCAGAATAATGTCCTGAGCATTTTCAACCAGTGTCTGCAGCTCTTTTTCGCGTTTAAACAATACTAAGTTTTGCGTGTGGATTTTGTTGAAGTTCATTTTTAATTTCTGGGCCATTTCGTTAAAGGTAGTGGCCAACATACCAAATTCATCATTATTATTAATGACAACCCGCGCGTCCAAATTATTGCCGGCTATTGCCACCGCTTCCGCCGATAAAGCCTTTATGGGGCGAATGACATAAATTTGCGCAATAAGAAAAATCGAGACTAAGATCGCAAGTATGGCTACGCAGTAGGCAAGAACAACTGGGATTAAAACTTTATTTACGTTCTTCTGCAATTCGGCCTCTTCGATAATAGCGATTGCTCTCCAGCCTGAGGTAACCGAGGTGTAACAAAAGGCCAGCTGCGGCTTGCCGTCAATAATAATCTGGTTCAGTTCGCCGTCTATTAAATGATCCAGCTCAGGCACGCCTGTCTCCTGCGGCGTTTTCATTAACCAGCCCGGGTGTTTATGGGAAGTTATTATTTTATCGTTCTGATTGATTAAGATAACGTAGCCGCTCAGGCTAAGTTTTAATTCTTCCACTTCTTTTTGCAGTTCGTTTATATTCCAGCCCGTTACCAGTACACCGGCTATTTGGCCATTGGTTTCAATGGTATGCGCTATGGAAATGACCATTTCCCCGGTAGTCTGCATAACGTAAGGATCATTCAAATAAGCCTGGCCGGGATTTTGCAAAGCGCCCTGATACCACGGCCGGGTGCGGGGATCATAGCCCGGTTCGGTAAAAAAGCTCGGATACTCAATATAGCCGCCTTGTTCTGTGCCTAACCCGATACCGATTATGTTGGGAAAAAGTTTTTTATAGTTGGTAAAATGGCTGTAATATTGCTGGTCGATATCATCCGGTTTGGCAATTTGCTGTCTTTGGAGAATGTTGGCTAATTCTATGGACTTATTATCCATGGCCAGCAATGAGATAATCTTATTGGCCGGTTTAATGGAGCCGTCATTAACTATACTGTGAATTCTGCTTAAGGCCTCATAAGAATGTATCCGGAAGCTTTGTTTCTCCTGGTCAGTGATTATTTTTTGGATATACCAGGCACCAACGGAAAATGGTATTATACTGGCAAGCAGGACCGCCAGTATAAACTTGTTTTTAACCGAGGATTTTCTGAGCATAAATTGCCGCCAACTCCCAACCACAAGC